>NZ_PSWB01000019.1:0-77064 GCF_002931865.1 Rathayibacter sp. AY1C7
CGCTGACGGTGGAGGAGACCCATTCGGCCCCCGCGGTCGTCGCCTCCTCTCGGCTGCAGGACGTCGTGCGCGCGGGCATCCGCGCGACCGGGGACGCGGTGGCGGCGGGGGGCGCGGTCGTGGTGGCGGGGTCCGTGGTGGTGCCGGTCATACGCGTGCCGCCCCGTAGACCTCGTAGGCCCCCGCGACTCCGCCGCCCACCGGGACGGAGGCGCCCGCGCGGCGCAGCACCGCCTCCAGCGCCGCCAGGGTGGTCAGCACCGCGTCCGTCCGGGCGTTGTAGCCCATCGTGCCGATGCGCCAGACCTTCCCGTGCAGCGGCCCGAAGGACGTGCCGATCTCGATGCCGAAGTCGGCGAGCATCTCCCCGCGCACCGCATCACCGTTCACGCCCTGCGGGATGCGCACCGCGACGACGTTCGTCATCTTGTGCCCGACGTCGCCGAACACCTCGAGATCGAGGCCGCGGACTCCGGCGAGCATCGCCGACCCGTGCAGCGCGTGGCGGGCGACCGTCTCGTCCAGGCCCTCCTCGACGACGATGCGGGCGCACTCGCGCGCGCCGTAGAGCATCGTGGTCGCCTCGGTGTGGTGGTTGAGGCGGCGCGGCCCCCAGTAGTCGAAGATCATCCCGAGGTCGAAGTAGTTGGAGCGGACGCGGCGGGCGCTGACAGTGTCGCCCTCGTCGCGGATCCCCGCCTCGATGCTCCTGCGCGACTCGATCACCGCGACGGCCTTCTCCGAGAAGGTGACGGGAGCCGATCCGGACGGGCCACCCAGGCACTTCTGGAGCCCCGCGGTGACCGCGTCGAGCCCGAGCTCGTCGGTCGCGAAGGCGTTGCCCGCGAGGGAGGCGGTGACGTCGGTGTAGAAGAGGGCGCCGTGCTTCTCGCAGAGGGCGCCGAGCTCCTCCAGCGGCTGCGCCATGGTGGTCGACGTGTCGCCGTGGACCACGGCCAGCATCTTCGGCTTCACCCGGGCCAGGGCCTCGGCGATCGCCGAGACGGGGAAGACCTGCCCCCACTCGGCCTCGATCACGTGCACCTCCGCGCCGCAGCGCTCCGCGATCTCCCGGAGGAGGTGCCCGAACCGCCCGAAGACCGGCACGAGCACGCGGTCGCCCGGCTCCAGCATCGAGACCAGCGCCGCCTCGATGCCCGCACGGCTCGTGCCGTCGACGAGCATCGTCTTCTCGTTGCGGGTGCGGAACACCTGCCGGTACAGCTCCTGCGTCTCCGTCATCGTCGCCGTCATGAACGGGTCGTACTGCCCGACCAGCTGCGCCGACATCGCACGCAGGACGCGCGGATCCGCGTTGATCGGGCCCGGCCCCATCAGCAGGCGCGGCGGCGGATCGACGGGGAGGAACGGTGCGGGCGCGGTCATGGGCCACCTCTTCACGAGCGGGAGAGAAACAGTCGTTTCACCCGGAGAGCCTATGCGACGGACGTTTCGCCGGTGTTTCGCGGTGTGCGGCGGGTCACCCGGGAGGTCCGCGGGACACTGGTCGGCATGAGGACAGCGCCGCACCGAACGGTCACTGGCCGGTGACCGAGGACCAGATCGTCGCTCTCGTCTGGGCGCCGATCGCGATCGTCTTCGGAGCGGTGTTCATCGGCCGGCGCGAGTGGATCTCCGCGCGGGCCCGTGACCAGCTGCGCAGGCGGGGGCAGAGGGTCGGGCCGAGAACGCAGTCGCCCGTCGTGATGGCCGCGGGAGGCGCCCTCTTCGTCGTCGTCGGCGTCGTCGTGATCCTGCTCACGCTGACGTCGGTCCTCCACGGACCCTCCTGAGCCGTGTCGGGGTCTCGGCACCCCTCCGGCGGCGCAGCGCTCCTCCACAGGGGCGGCTCAGGGTCTGATTCTCCTGATCGGACGCCTCTGCGGCCCGGGTGTCGGTGGTCGCTGATTCAATACAGGTATGGCGGATCGGATGCGGCAGGGAGTCGAGGAGGTCCGCGCCCTCGGCGACCGTGCGGCGCTGCTCGCCCGGTCCGCGGCTCCGCTCCACCTCGCCTCCGCCGAGGCGCTGCACGAGGCGTACAGGGCTGCGCTCCGCCGCCCCGAGGCGTTCGCTCGCGGCGGGTCACCCAGCGAGTCGCGCGACCTCGTGGAGCGCTCGGTGCGGGCCGAGCTCGCCGTAGCGCTGGCCGTGTCCGAGCGCGTGGCCGCCCGGGAGCTCGAGCACGCCCGCCTGCTGGTCGAGCACCTCCCGTGCACGCGCGCCGCGCTGGCCGAGGCGCGGCTGCGCTGGGAGGCGGGGCAGATCATCTGCGGAGTCGCCGCGACCCTGCCGCCGGCCTCCCTCCGGGAGTTCGACGAGCGCGCTGCGGGACTCGCCGCCTCGATGACGCCGACCCAGCTGCGGGGACGCCTCGTCCGACTGCGCGACGAACTGCACGACGTGCCCCTCGCCGATCGCCACGCTCGCGCCCGGGAGGACCGGGCCGTCTGGGTCTCACCCGAGCAGGACGGCATGGCCACGCTCTGCGCGACCCTCCCCGCTCCGGCCGCGATGGGCGCGCTCGCGCGGCTCGACCGGATCGCCCGCACCCTCCGCGACGGGAACGGCGACAGGACGGGCGGCGGGAGCGGTCCGGCGCAGGAGCGCACGCTCGCGCAGCTGCGGGCCGACGCGCTCGTCGACCTGCTCTGCGACGGCGACGTGTCCGGTACGGCGCCAGGCGACGAGAGGCCGCGGACGTCTGCTCGCGGCATCCGGGCCGAGGTGCGTCTGACCGTGGCCGCGAGCACCGCGGCCGGGCAGGACGAGACGCCGGCAGAACTGGACGGCTACGGCCTCGTCCCGGCCGGCGTCGCGCGCGAGCTCCTCGGACCCTGCTCGGCCGTCACCCCGGTGCTCATCCACCCGGGGTCGGGTGCCGTCGTCTCGGTCGGCAGGACGCACCGCCTCCCTCCCCCGCGGATGCGCCTCGCACTCCAGCTGCGCGACCGGACCTGCCGCTTTCCCGGCTGCACCCGGCCGGCGGCGACGGCCGAGGCCGACCACACGCTGGAGTGGCGCCACGGAGGCGACACCGCACTCCACAACCTGGCGTCGCTCTGCGTCGGCCACCACCACGTCCGCCACGGGGACCGCTGGACCTACACGCTCCACCCCGACGGTTCGGCCGACTGGACCACTCCCACCGGCCGCCGCGTGGTCACCCGTCCCCCCGATCCGCCCGCGCCACCGCGGCCACCGCGCAGGCCGAGCTTCAGCGATGCGCCGCCGCCGTTCTGACCGCGGGACATGCTGCGCTCCTGCGGGCGCGGGATGCCCCCCACCCGCACTCGGAGCGCGCCCTCAGAGCGCGCCGGCCAGCTCCAGGAGCGCGAGGTCCGATCCGCGTGGCCCGACCAGGCAGAGCCCCACCGGAGCACCGTCGACGCTCAGCCGCGGCACCGACAGCGCCGGATACCCGCCGATCCCCGCGACGCAGGTCAGGCCGAGCGTCGCCGACCGTGCCGCGTCGATCGTCTCGACCGACGCGTCGAGGGTCGGCGCGACCGACGACGCCGACGGCAGGAGCAGCACCCGCCCGTCGAGCGCGCCGTCGAGCGCCTGCCGGAAACCCGCGACCCGCGCCCGCGCGGCCGTCTCCTCCTGCTCGTCGACGAGCGAGGCCGCGTCGAAGCGCGCCTGCACGTCTGCCGCCAGCACTCCCGGATGCGCCGCGACCCACGAGCCGCTCGACCGCCACGCCTCCGCGGCCTGCACCAGCCGGAACGCCTCGAGCATCTCCGCCACGGCCGGCAGCGCCACCTCGTCGGCGCTCAGCCCCTCGACGGCCGATCGGAACGCCGCGCGGACGGCCGCGTCCACCCCGCCCAGCAGTGCCGGCGCCACCGCGAGACTCCGCACCGGCGGGCCGGACGGCAGGCAGACCTCGGCCACCCGCCTCAGCGTGCCGAGGTCCCGCGTCAGCCACCCGACGGTGTCGAAGCTCGGCGCCAGCGGCAGCAGCCCCTCGACGGGCACTGCACCGTGGGTCGTCCTCAGCCCCCACAGGCCCTGGTAGGAGGCGGGTACCCGGATCGATCCCGCGGTGTCGGTCGCCAGCCCGACGGCGGCCTGCCCGAGCGACACGGCGGTCGCCGGTCCGCTCGACGATCCGCCCGGGATCGCTCCGGGCACGGCCGGATTGGGCGGCGTCCCGTAGCCGGAGTTCCGGCCGGCGATGCTGTAGGCGAACTCATCGGTCTGAGCGATCCCGCGCACCGACGCTCCCGCTGCGAGCAGCTGCGCGACGGCCGGAGCGGTCGCCGCCTCGATCGGCGCGGAAGCGAGGCGGGCCGGCACTCCCGCGCCGATCCGCTGGCCCTCGATCGCGAAGAGGTCCTTGACCGCGACGTCCAGTCCGTCGAGGATCCCGGAGCCGGCGGCCGGCACGAGCGGCGCGCCGACGGCCCGCCAGACACGGGGGTCCAGCGCGGGCGAGGGCGCCTGCACCTGCGCGGCGCGCACCCTCCAGGTCCCGCCCTCCCGCGACCACAGCTGCGTGACGAGCCCGCGCCCGCCACGGGCCGGAGCGTTCACGCTGACCACGAGCGCCGTGCCCGCATCGACCGCCCTGACGTGCAGCTCCATCAGCTCCCGCACCGGCGCCCCGCCGCGACGACCCCGGAAGCCGGTGATCACCGCGTGGCCGACGAGCAGCCCGGAGGCGTCGCCCCGGAGCGTCGTCGGCGCGTCGACGAACGCGTCGGCGAGCGCCGCGACGTCGTCCGCCCCGAGCGCCGCCTCGTAGGCCAGGACCGCGTCCACCAGCCCGTCCGGCAGGTCGCCCTCGAGCGTCGTCACCCGCGGGTCAGTCATCGAAGTCGGCCGTCCGGACGCGGGCGTGCACGCCCTTCACCAGGTCGACCACCTGCGAGATGTCGAAGTCGGTCGCCGCGCTGAGGTAGGCGTAGGCGTGAGCCGGGTCCATCCCGTAGCGGGCCGCCAGCAGCGCGATGGCCGCGCGGACGCACTTCTGCACGGCGACGTCCAGGTCCTCGTCCATCCCGGTGGGCACGAGGAACTCGCCGGTCTCCCCCATCGGCCCGAGCAGCTCCCCGAACGCCGCGAGCGCCTCGGCGCGCGGGACGACCTCCAGTCGCACCCGGACGCGCAGGCTCGCCTCCATCGCCGTCAGCGCCACCTCGCCGTCGCCCTGCGCGAAGTGGGGATCGCCGACGTACGCGAGCGCGCCCGGGACCTGCACGGGAAGGTAGAGGCTGGTTCCGGCGGTCAGCAGTGCGATGTCGATGTTGCCCCCGTGCGCACCGGGCGGCACGGAGTGCGGGCGCTCCTCCCCTGCGACGGCGACGCCCATGATCCCGAGGAACGGCCGGAGCGGGAACCGGGCGGCCCGCTCCCCTCCCGGCACCAGCGGGATGACGCCGCGGAGACCGCACTGCGCGTCCTCGTCGACGCGCGCGAAGACGCTGAACGGCCCCTCCTGCAGCGGGTACTCGCCCGGCAGCGCCCCGCGGCCGTGCCGGTTCGAGACGACTCCGTACGGCACGCGCGGCTCGGCCTCGAGGAGGGTCATCCGGAGCAGGTCCCCCGGCAGCGCTCCCCGGACGGCGATCGGCCCCGTGACCACGTGCGGCCCGTCCGTCTCGCCGTCGCGGAACGGCCCGTCCGCGGCGAGCGCGACCGCGTCGCGCAGCACCCCCTCCGGAGCGACTCCGTGGCGGCCGAAGAAGGCGACCGGATCGCGGCCCTGATCCTCCAGCACGCCCTCGTGGCTGAGCGTGTCGATGACGACCTCGGCCCCCGAGTCGACGGTGAGCACGGGCGCGTCCGCCGCGCACGGCAGGCGCCCCCACAGCACCGACCCCGGCTCGGCCGGCAGGTAGTCCACCCCCGGCGGCACTCCCTCACCGGGCTGCACCGCCCACTCCGTCCACCGCATGCGCGTCCGCCTCCCGCGCGGCCCGTCCGCGCCGTCCGACCCTAACCGCGCCGTGTTTCGAGCATGTGCACGCGTGTGCCACGATTCTCCAGACCCGCCCCCGACGACAGGACTCCCGTGATCCGACGCCTGCGCACCCGCTCCGAGGGCGCGACCCTCGGCCTGATGCTCGCCCTCACCTTCTCGACCGGCATCATCGACGCCGTCGGGTACCTCGGGCTCGACCGCGTCTTCGCCGGCAACATGACCGGCAACGTCGTCATCCTCGGCATGGCCCTCTCCGGCGCGGCCGACCTGCCCGTGGTCGGGCCCCTGATCGCGCTGGGCGCCTTCATGATCGGCGCCGTGATCGGCGGCCGGGTGCTCCGCCCGGTGAAGAAGGGCTGGACCTCGCGCTCGACCTGGCTCTTCGCGGTGGTCGGCATCCTGCTCGGCGTCCTGGCGATCGTGCTCGCGGTCGTGCCTGAGCACCCCGAGCCGCTCGCCTTCACCGTCACCGGCGTGCTGGGCGGGGCGATGGGCCTCCAGGCCGCGACCGCCCGCCACCTCGCCGTCAAGGACGTCACGACGGTCGTCGTCACCTCGACGATCACGGGCCTCGCTGCGGACTCCCGCCTGGCGGGTGGTACCGGTCAGCCGTGGTTCCGCCGCGCGGCGGCGATCGTCCTGATCGCCGCGGGTGCCGGAGTCGGCGCGCTCGCCCTGCTGGTCGGACTCTGGCTCGGCCTGGCGATCGCCGCCGTCATCACGCTCGTCGCGACGCTGCTGGGCGAGCTCGTCGTCCACTCCCGGTACGCTCCGGCACCCGCCGACGCCGCCGCCTGAGGCGGCGCCTCCCGGCGCGTCAGCGCGGCAGCTGCTGGCAGTGCGGGCAGAGGTGCGAGGAGCGGTTCATGAACGGCACCCGCACGATCGCCTCGCCGCACCGGGCGCACGGCTTCCCCGTCTGCCCGTAGGCGTGCAGGCTGTGCGAGAAGTAGCCGGAGGCGCCGTTCACGTTCACGTACTGCGCATCGAAGCTGGTGCCGCCCTCGGCCAGCGCCCGCTCGAGCACCGAGCGCACCTCGGCGAAGAGGCGGCGGATGCGCGCCTCGCCGAGCGACGAGCTCGGCCGCTCCGGGTGCAGCTCCGCCGCCCACAGCGACTCGTCCGCGTAGATGTTCCCGATGCCGCTCACGAGCGTCTGGTCGAGCAGCGCCCGCTTGATCCCGCTGCTCCTCCTCGCCAGCGATGCGACGACCGAGCCCAGGTCGAAGGAGGGGTCGAGCGGATCGCGGGCGATGTGCGCGACCTGCGAGGGCACGGCGCGCAGCCAGCCGCCTCCGCGGACCTCCTCGCCCGCGTAGCCGCCCGGCGCTCCGTCCGGGGTCGGCACCAGAGCGTCGACCGCCATCGAGCCGAAGATCCGCTGGTCGACGAAGTGCAGGGCGAGCTCGCCGTGCTCGGGGTGCTCGATCCCGATCCGGATGCGCGCCAGGCGCGGCAGCGCCGCATCCGCCGTGCGCAGCAGCACCTGGCCGCTCATGCCGAGGTGCACCAGCAGCGCCTCGTCGCAGCCCGCGGGCAGCCAGAGGAACTTCCCGCGCCGCACCGCCGCTTCGAGCCGGCGCCCGACGAGCAGGCGCTCGAAGGTCCCGTGCGGATGCACGTGCCGCTTCAGCGAGCGCTCGTCGACGATCTCGACGCCGGTCACCAGGGAGCCGGTGACCGCGGGAGCGAGACCCGCCCGCACCACCTCGACCTCGGGCAGCTCGGGCACGGTCAGTCCGAGACCGTTGGAGCGACGGGTGCGCCGGGGGCCGCCAGACGCGTCCACGCGTCGAGCGCGGCGGCCATCTCGGCCGCCTTCTTGCTCGTCCCCTCGCCGCGGGCGGTGACGAGTCCGCCGACGATCACGGTGGCGACGAACACCTTGTTGTGGTCGGGGCCGGTGGCGGCGATCTCGTAGCGCGGGGCCGGCGCACCGCGCTCGGCGGCCGCCTCCTGGAGGCTCGTCTTCGGGTCCATCGAGACGCCGAAGCGGAGCGGATCGGCCCGGAGGGGGGCGATCAGGCGCAGCACCAGGTCGCGGGCCGCGTCGGGCCCGGTGCCCAGGTAGACGGCGCCGATGATGGCCTCGACGGTGTCGGCGAGGATCGACGCCTTGTCGCGGCCGCCGGTCAGCTCCTCGCCGCGTCCGAGGCGGAGGAACTCGCCCAGGCCGATGCCGCGGGCGATCTCGGCGAGAGCGACGGTCGAGACGAGGCTCGCCCGGCGCTTGGCCAGGTCGCCCTCGCTGAGGGCGGGGTACTCGGTGTAGAGCATGACGGTCACGGCCTGCCCGAGGATCGAGTCGCCGAGGAACTCGAGGCGCTCGTTGTGCGGGATGCCGCCGTGCTCGAAAGCGAACGACCGGTGCGTCAGGGCGAGCTCGAAGAGCTCACCGTCGAGGCTCACGCCGAGCGTGGCCTCCAGACGCGACCGGTCGTCGCTGGAGGGTCGTGCGGAGGTCTGGTTCACCATGGACCGCGGTCCGTTCGTCGAGGGGCGGTGCGCCCCGCGCCGTGCGGACCAGGAGCGGGATCAGACGTCGGCGACCTTGCGGCCCTTGTACTCGAGGAACAGCGCGGTGCCCGCGGAGTCCTCGACGACCTTGGCGCGGTGGGGAAGGCTGTAGACGACCTTGCCGTTCTCGATGGTCTTGACGAGGGTGGGGACCTCGGCCTTCCACTGCGAACGACGGGCGTGGGTGTTCGCGCGGGACTTCTTCCTCTTGGGAACAGCCATGATTCTCTCTTCTCTACCTCTAGTCGGATTCGGTGCGGGCGGTCGCGCCCTCACCGCTGTCTGCGGAAGCTCTGTCGGTGGAAGCTCCGGGCGCTGCGGCCCCGCCGTCCCCCTCGCTCAACCCTGCGAGCGCGGCCCACCGGGAGTCGCGCGGCGCCTCGGGTTCGGGCGTGGAGGAATCGGCCAGCCGCTCCCCCGTGACGGGGTCGAGGCCCGGACAGTCCGGCCGGCAGACCGGCTGGAACGGCAGCGACAGAACCACCGCATCCCTGACCAGAGGTTCAAGATCCACGTGGTCGTCGTGAACCTCATAGTCGAAAGCTTCGTCAGAAGAGTACGCGAAAAGTTCCTGGAACTCGACATCGACAGGCAGGGAGATGTCGGTCAGGCACCGGCTGCACTCGCCGTCGGCCCTCGCCGACACCTCGACACTGGCCAGGATCCCCTCGTGCACGGACTCGAGCCGGACGTCGAGATCGACGGCCGATCCCTTGCGGACCGCGACGATCCCCTCGCCGAACTGCTCCGGCGCCTCGAGCTCGAGGCGGTGCTCGCGCATCTCGCCCGGCCGCCTCACGAGGTCGCGCACGTTCACGGTGAACGGCGTCTTCTTGAAAGTAGTCACGAGGGTCCAGCGTACCCCTCCCGGGCCCCTCCGGGGCGGGAGGGGCCGGGAGGAGCCGGGAGGGGCGGAGTCCGGGCTCAGGCGCCGCCGGCCTCCAGCGTCACGTCGATCGGCGCGTAGTCGGCACCGCTCGTGTCCACTCCCTCGTCGGCGAGCTCCGCGAGCGCCTTCTCGATGTACTCGTTCGAGTAGGCGGTGGCGGGCGGGTCCGCGTTGATGATCGTCGCGCCCGTCTCGTTCTCCGTCTCCTTCGCGATGTCGACCGTCTGCTGCCACGCGGCCTCGTCGATCATCCCGACGCCGCTCGTCGAGGGCCAGATCAGCTTGTTGACCTCGTTGGTCATCCAGAGCTGGTGGCTGGTGCCGAGCGTGGATCCGGCCGCGGTGACGATGTCGGCCGCCGCCTGCGGGTCGTCCTTCGCGAAGATCCAGCCCTTGATCGAGGCCTTGATGAAGGCGACCGTCTGCTCGGCGTACGCGTCGTCGTCGGCGAGCCTGCCCGCGTCCGCCCAGATCGCGTCCTGGAGCATCGCGGTCCCGATGTCGTTCCAGCTGATGACGTTCAGGTCGTCCGGCCGGTACAGCTCGCCTGTGGCGGGGTTCACGGTCTCGAGGACCTGGGCGTACTCGTTGTAGGTCATCGCCTGGGCCGCGTCGATGTCGCCTGCGAGGAAGCCGTTCATGTCGAACTGCTGCTGCACCAGCGAGATGTCGTCGAGAGAGACGCCGTCCTTCTGCATGCCGGCGAACAGCTCCCACTCGTTGCCGTAGCCCCAGCTGCCCACGCTCTTCCCGGCCAGGTCGGCCGGCGAGGTGATCCCCTTGTCCTTGAAGGAGATCTGCGTGGTGGCGCTGCGCTCGAAGATCTGCGCGACGTCGGTGATCCCGGCCCCCTGCTCGATCGAGCCGAGGACCTTGGGCACCCAGGAGATCGCGTAGTCCGCGTCGCCCGAGGCGAGCACGTCCTGGGGGACGATGTCGCCGCCTCCCTCGGCGATCGTCACGTCGAGGCCCTCGTCCTCGTAGTAGCCCTGGTCGAGCGCGGCGTAGTACCCGGCGAACTGCGCCTGGGCCACCCACTGCAGCTGCAGGGTGACCGGCGTGAGGCCGCCGGAGCCGGAGTCCGACCCCGGGTCGGAGCCGCCGGAGGCGCTGCAGCCGGTGAGCGCGAGGCCCACGGCCGCGAAGGCGGCGGTCGTCGTCAGGGTGATGCGGGTGCGTCTGGTCACGGGTCCTCCTGGTGCGGTCTGCGGGGTCGCCGGTGCGGCGCGCCCCGTGGTGCGGCGGTGCAGGTGGTGCTGTGGTGCAGGTGGCGCTGATGATGCGGGCGGTGCGGATGGTGCGTCGGGTGGAGTCGGGAATCGGGAGTCGGGAATCGGGAGGATCGAGGAGGGTGCGGGGACGCGCGGCGCCGCGCTCAGCGCAGCCGGCTGCGGCGCAGCGCGAACGCCTCGAGCGCGGCCGTCACGCAGTAGAACGCGAGGCCGACGAGCACGGCGCCCAGGACGTAGGCGTAGGCGAGCGCGTAGTCGCTGCCCGAGGCCGCCGTCGTGATCGACTTGCCGAGCCCGCCCACGGGTCCGCCGAAGTACTCGGCGACCAGCGCCGAGATCACCGCGAGCGAAGAGGCGATGCGGAGCCCCGTGAAGACGTAGGGCACCGCTCCCGGCAGCGTGATCGTGCGGGCGGTCTGCCAGGGGGTCGCCGCGTAGGCCTTCAGCAGGTCGCGGTGCACCGGAGCGGCCTGCCGCAGCCCGCGCAGCGTCGTCACGTACACCGGCACGAACACGGCGAGCGCCGCGACGAGCTGCCTCGCGGTCTCGGCGTTCGCTCCGAACATCGTGTAGAGCACCGGAGCGAGGGCGACGATCGGCACGACGGCGGCCGCGGCCACGATCGGCGCGACCAGTCCGTCGAAGACCCGCGCGAGCGCCGAGAGCCCGGCGACCACGACCGCCAGCACCGCGCCGACCAGCAGGCCGACCAGCGCGTTGCGGCCGGTCACCGCGCTGCCCTCGGCGACGGAGCCGAGGTTCGCGGCGAACTCCCGTCCGATCGCCAGCGGCGACGGGAGCACGAACGGCTGGATCGCCAGAGCGGTGACCCCGGCCTGCCAGAGCAGGACCGCGGCGATCCCGAGCACGAGCGGCGCGAGCACGCTGCGCGCCAGCGCCGTCGTGCTCACCGGTTCTCCACTCCGCGCGGCACGGCGGCGGGATCGCCGTGCAGCAGCTCGCGCACGGCGCTCACGTCGCGGAAGAACGCCGTGTCCTCCCTGACCGCCGCGTCGCGCTCGGATGCTCCGGGGAGTCCGACCGGGAGGACGTCGCGGATCCTGCCCGGCCGCGGCGACATCACCACGACGCGGTCCGAGAGGAACACCGCCTCCGGGATCGAGTGGGTGACGAAGACGACGGCGGCGCCGGTCTCGCGCCGGATCCGCAGCAGCTCCGTCTGCATCCGCTCGCGGGTCATCTCGTCGAGCGCCCCGAACGGCTCGTCCATGAGGAGCAGGCGCGGGCTCTCGGCGAGCGCCCGCGCGATGGCGACGCGCTGCTGCATCCCGCCGGAGAGCTGGTCCGGGTAGGAGTCGGCGAAGTCGCCGAGCCCGACCAGCGCCAGCAGCTCGTCGACGCGCGAGCGCCGGGCGGTCGCGGCGACGCCGTGCAGCTCCAGCGGCAGGGCGATGTTCGCCCGGATCGTGCGCCACGGCAGGAGGCCCGCCTGCTGGAACGCGATCCCGTAGTCCTGGTCGAGCCTCGCCTGCCGGGCCGTCTTGCCGAACACGGCGATCGAGCCGGAGTCCGGCTCGTCGAGGTCGGCGATCAGCCGCAGCAGCGTCGACTTGCCGCAGCCGGACGGGCCGATCAGCGAGACGAACTCCCCCGCGGCCACCTCGAGCGAGACGTCCTGGAGCGCCGTGACGCTCGCGGCGCGAGCGGTGGTGAAGGTCCTCGTGACCGAGTCGACGACGACCGCGGATCCTGCAGTGCTCATGCGGGCTGCTCCCCTCGGCGGTACGGACGGAGGAGGGTGCCGAGCAGGGCGACGGCGCCGGCGGCCGCGAGGCCCACCAGCACAGCCCCGAGGATCGGCGCCCAGGGCTTGGCGGGGTCGCCTCCGGCAGCGGAGGCGAACTCGATGATCATGCGGCCGATCCCGCCGCGCAGGCCGATCGAGACCTCGGCGACGATCGTGCCGACGACGGCGCTGACCGCTCCGAGCCGGAGGGCCGGCAGCAGGTAGGGCACGCTCGCCGGGAGCCTCAGGCGCACCAGCGTCTTCCACCAGCCGACGCCGTACACGTGCATCAGCTCGACCTGGTGGGCCGTCGGCGAGCCGAGCCCGCGGAGCGCCCCGATCGAGACGGGGAAGAACGCGAGGTAGGAGGCGATCAGTGACACCGACATCCAGTTCTCCCAGGTCACCGGTCCGAGCTCGAGCTGCGACCCCCAGCGCCGCACCAGTGGGGCGATCGCGATCAGGGGCACCGTCTGGCTCAGCACGATCCAGGGCAGCACCGCCGACTCCGCCGTGCGGAACCGCTGCATCAGGAGAGCCAGGAGCAGCCCCACGACGGTGCCGACGACCCAGCCGACCGCGGCGATCCCGAGCGAGAAGGCACTCGCCCCCAGGACGGCCGACCAGAGCGCCGGGGCGTTCCGCGCTCCGGTGACCGGCTCGCCGAGCCGGGCCGCGATCTCCCAGAGGTGGGGCATCGCGATGGCGCTCGTGCGCGGGAGCACCGTGACTCCTCCGACGACCACCCCGGCCTCGGGCCCGAGCGCCTTCCAGCCCTCCCACACGAGCGCGAGCAGGAGGAGCCCGCCGGCGCCGAGCACGAGCCCGCGCGCGAGGGCCGGTCTCATGCGCGGGCCACGATGTGCTCGCGCAGCTCCGGGATGACTCGCTCGCCGTACACGCGCAGCGTCTCCTCCTTGTTGTCGTGCTGGAGGTAGCCCGCGAACTGCGTCACGCCGATGTCGGCGAGCGCCCGGAGCTTCTCGATGTGCTCGTCCGCCGTGCCCAGCACGCAGAAGCGCTCCACGATCTCGTCCGGCACGAAGGCGGTGTGGCTGTTGCCCGCGCGGCCGTGCTCGTTGTAGTCGTAGCCCTCGCGCCCGGCGATGTAGTCCGTCAGCGCCTGCGGCACCGCTCCGGAGGCGCCGTAGCGGCTCACGATGTCGGCCACGTGGTTGCCGACCATCCCGCCGAACCAGCGGCACTGGTCGCGCATGTGCTCCCGGTCGGTGCCGATGTACATCGGCGCCGCGACGCAGAACTGCAGCGACCCGGGATCCCGGCCGGCGTTCGCCGCCGCCTCCTTGACGGCGCCGATCATCCAGCGCGCGATGTCCACGTCGGCCAGCTGCAGGATGAAGCCGTCGCCGACCTCGCCCGCGAGCTTCAGGGCGAGCGGGCCGTAGGCGGCCACCCACATCTCCAGGGACGAGCCCCGGCTCCACGGGAACTGCAGCGTCTGGCCGTTGTACTCGACCGGACGGCTGTTGGCGAGCTCGCGGATGACGTGGATCGACTCCCGCAGCGTCTTGAGCGTCGTCGGAGCTCCTCCGGTCACTCTCACCGCGGAGTCGCCGCGGCCGATCCCGCACACCGTGCGGTTCCCGTACATCTCGTTGAGCGTCGCGTGCAGCGAGGCGATGACCGTCCAGTCACGCGTGGCGGGGTTGGTGACCATCGGGCCGACCGTGATCCGGTGCGTCCTCTCGAGGATCTGCGAGTAGATCACGTAGGGCTCCTGCCAGAGCAGGTGCGAGTCGAAGGTCCACGCGTAGTCGAAGCCGTGCGTCTCCGCGAGGACGGCGAGCGCGACGGTGCGCGAGGCGGGCGGGTTGGTCTGGAGGACGACTCCGAAGTCCATGGGGTTCCTTCTGCTCGATCAGGTGCTGGCTCGGATCGGGTGCCGGCTCAGATCAGGTACTGGCTCAGACCGCGCGGGATGTACGCCCCGTCGCCCTTCGTGCCGACGTAGGAGCCGTCGTCGACGACGACCCTGCCGCGGGAGATCACCGTGTCGACGTGGCCGTCGATCTCGAAGCCCTCCCAGGCCGAGTAGTCCATGTTCATGTGGTGGCTGCGGCCCTCGCCGATCCCGATCGAGGTGTGCCCGCTCGGGTCGTAGACGACGACGTCGCCGTCGGCCCCGGGCTGGATGACGCCCTTCCTCCCGTACATCCCGAACATCCGCGCCGGGGTGGTCGAGGTGAGCTCGACCCAGCGCGGCAGGGAGATCTGCCCCGACACCACGCCCTGGTACATCAGGTCCATCCGGTGCTCCACCGAGCCGATGCCGTTGGGGATCTTCGAGAAGTCGCCGATCCCCATGTCCTTCTGGCCCTTCATGCAGAAGGGGCAGTGGTCGGTCGAGACCATCTGGATGTCGTTGGTGCGCAGCGACTGCCACATGTGGTGCTGATGCCCCTCCGCCTTCGAGCGCAGCGGCGTGGAGCACACCCACTTCGCGCCCTCGAAGCCCGGCGCGCCGAGCTGCTCCTCGAGCGAGAGGTAGAGGTACTGCGGGCAGGTCTCGCCGAAGACGTTCATGCCGCGGTCGCGGGCCTGCGCGATCTGCTCCACCGCCTGCTTCGCGGAGACATGGACCACGTACAGCGGCGCGCCGGTGAGGTCGGCGATCATGATCGCCCGGTGCGTCGCCTCCTCCTCCGCCTGCCAGGGTCGAGAGGTGCCGTGGAAGTACGGCGCGGTGTTCCCGGCGGCGAGGGTCTGCTTCACCAGTTCGTCGATGAGGGCGCCGTTCTCGGCGTGCATCATCATCATCGCGCCGTTCTCCGCGCCCTTCTGGAACGCCCGGAGGATCTGCCCGTCGTCCGAGAGGAACACGCCCTTGTAGGCCATGAACAGCTTGAAGCTGGTCACCCCCTCGCGCATCAGCTCGTCCATCGCGACGAGCGAGGAGTCCTGCACGTCCGAGAGGATCTGGTGGAAGCCGTAGTCGATCGCGCAGTTGCCGGCCGCCTTCTCCTGCCACGCCTGGAACCGGTCGACGACGCTCTCGCCCGGGTACTGCACCACGAAGTCGACGATCGACGTCGTGCCGCCCCAGGCCGCGGCGCGCGTGCCGGTCTCGAAGGTGTCCGAGGCGGAGGTGCCGCCGAACGGCATCTCCATGTGCGTGTGCGCGTCGATCCCGCCCGGGATCACGTACTTGCCGCTCGCGTCGATCACCCGGTCGACGTGGGCCGCCAGGTCGAAGCCCAGCAGCGTGGAGCCGGGGGCGAGGACGGCGGCGATGGTCTCGCCGTCGATCAGGACGTCAGCGGCTCCGGTGCCGGTCGCGTTGACGACCGTCCCGCCGGTGATGAGGGTCTTCATCGGTCTTCCCCGTCTCGGTCTGCGGTCACGGCTTCGGGATGCTGGTGTACGACTCCGGCCGGCGGTCCCGGTAGAACTGCCAGTCGTCGCGCATCTCCTGCACCATGTCCATCTCGAGGTCGCGGATCAGGATCTCCTCGGCCTCGCCCGAGCCCCGCTCGCCGACGAACTCCCCGCGCGGATCGATGATCTGGCTTGTGCCGTAGAAGTCGACCGCGAGGTCGCCGTACTCGTTGTCCTCCCGGCCGACGCGGTTGGGCTGCAGCACGAAGTAGCCGTTCGCCACCGCGGCCGCCGGGCCCTCGACCTCCCAGAGGCGGTTCGACAGGCCGGGCTTGGTGGCGTTGGGGTTGAAGACGAGGTGGGCGCCGTTCAGGCCCAGCTCCCGCCAGCCCTCCGGGAAGTGGCGGTCGTAGCAGATGTGGACGCCGACCTTGCCGACGGCGGTGTCGAAGACCGGGTAGCCGAGGTTCCCGGGCCGGAAGTAGAACTTCTCCCAGAAGCGGTCCAGGTGCGGGATGTGGTGCTTGCGGTACTTGCCGAGGATCGTCCCGTCGGCGTCGACCACGACCGCGGTGTTGTAGTAGACGCCGGTCTGCTCCTCCTCGTAGATCGGGAGGATCATCACCACGCCCAGCTCCTTCGCGAGGGCCGCGAAGCGCTGCACGATCGGCCCGTCGGCGGGCTCGGCGTAGCGGTAGTACTTCTTGTCCTGGGTGATGCCGAAGTACGGGCCGTAGAACAGCTCCTGGAAGCAGACGATCTGCGCGCCGTCGGCTGCGGCGTCCCGGGCCATCCGCTCGTGCTTGTCGAGCATCGACTCCTTGTCGCCGGTCCAGGTCGTCTGGGTGATCGCTGCGCGGACGATGGTCATCGGTACCTCCATGCTCGGGCGTCCCTGTCCGGCTCCGGTGTGCTCCGCCGGGCGGTGCGGAGCCGGGGACGTGGACCCACTGTGGTCCCCGCCGGGCCCGAAGGCAATGACGGACCGTCCGGCTCCGGGGACAGGGCTTCATCGTCGGGGTTCGACGTTTCCCCGGTGTTTCCGGCGCGGATCCGCAGCATTAAGGCTCGCCGGGGGAGGAATCCGTCGGTGCCGCTAGCGTGGGCGGATGCGCATCACGATCCTGGCCGGAGGCGTCGGCGGCGCCCGCTTCACCTCGGCGGTCCGCGAGCACCTCCGCGATCTCGAGGCCGCCGGCGGCGAGGCGAGCGAGATCACCGTCGTCGTCAACACCGGCGACGACATGTGGCTCACCGGCCTCAAGGTCTGCCCCGACCTCGACTCGATCACCTACGCGCTCGGCGGAGTGAACGACACGGAGCGCGGCTGGGGGCGGGCCGGCGAGAGCGAGCGGGTCTCGGCCGAGCTCACCGCCTTCGGCGTCGGCTGGCCGTGGTTCACCCTGGGCGACCTCGACCTCGGCACCCACATCGCCCGCAGCTCGATGCTGCGCGACGGCCTCACCCTCTCGGAGGCGACCGCGCGGATCACCGCCCGCTGGCCGCTGGGGGTCCGCCTGCTGCCGATGTCGGACCAGGACGTCGAGACCCACGTCGAGGTCGACCTTCCCGGCGAGGGCGTGCGGCTCCTCCACTTCGAGGAGTGGTGGGTGCGGCTTCGGGCGTCAGCGCCCGCGCGCCGCTTCGTCCAGCAGGGGGTGGAGAGCGCCCGCCCCGCCCCGGGCGTGCTGGAGGCGATCGCCGACACCGACGCGGTGCTCGTCGCGCCCTCCAATCCCGTCGTCTCGATCGGCACGATCCTCGGAGTGCCCGGGATCGCGGACGCCCTCCGCCGGACCTCCGCACCCGTCGTGGGCGTCTCCCCCGTCATCGGAGGCGCGGTGGTGCGCGGCATGGCCGACGCCTGCCTCGCCGCGATCGGCGTCGAGACCTCCGCCGAGGCCGTCGGCCGGCACTACGGAGCCCGGAGCGGGGGCGGCCTCCTCGACGCCTGGCTCGTCGGCGAGGAGGACGCGGACGCGGTCCCGGCGCTCGAGTCGGCGGGGCTCCGCGCCCGCTCCGTGCCGCTCTGGCTGACCGGCCGGGACGCCTCCGTGCGGCTCGCCGCCGACGCTCTCGCCGCCGCGAGGGGCTGAGCGGAGCCTCCTCCCGGGGCCGCGGACCGCGTGTCGCAGCGCGGATGCGGTCACGCCTCCCACGGGGCGCCCCGTTCCCTTGTACGGTCGGAGGCGGACGAACTCTCCGATTCACCCCCGCACCGGACCCGGAATCCCTCGGTCGCGCCCCCGACCGCGTCCTCACCACGTCTCCGAGCCCTGCGGAACCGCGTGCCGTCCCGTCAGGAGGAAACCATGGAGCCCAGCTCGAGGATCAGCACCGAGCGGATCGAGCCCGACATCGTGGTGATCCGCCCCGTCGGCCGGCTCGACCTGTCCACGGCGTGGGAGCTCGAAGCGGTCCTCCAGCGCGCGCTCGAGGCGGGAGAGGTCCGCGTGGTCGTCGACCTGGCGGCCGTCGAGTTCCTCGACTCGTCCGGGCTCGGCGTCCTCGTCGCCGGACTCAAGGAGGCGCGTAAGGCGGGCGGCGAGCTGCGCGTGGCCGCCGCCGGCGAGCAGCCCGCCATGGTGCTCGGCCTGTCCAACCTCGACCGCCTGCTCGGGAGTGCCGAGACCGTCGAGGAGGCCTACCGTGCCTGAGCGCTCCTTCGTCGTGCGCACGCCGCCCGAGGACGGCGTCACCGCCGTCCACGAGGCGCTCGAGGAGCTGTGGCTCGAGGAGCCGGGCGTCGCGCCGGTCGACCGGATGTCGTTCGAGACCGCGCTGGTCGAGCTGACCTCGAACATCGTCCAGCACGCCCGGTCGTACCGGCACATCATCTGCCTGGTCGAGATCCGCGTCGACGCGACCGAGCTGCGCGCCTCGCTCAACGACTCCGCCGAGGAGGCGCCCGCCGAGGTCGCCGACCCCCGCGACATGCCGGACGAATGGGACGAGGCAGGCCGCGGGATCCCGTTCATCCACGCCCTCGTCACCGAGTTCTCCTACCGCCGTGTCGACGGGCAGAACCTCTGGGCACTCGCCCGGACCCGCACGTGAGCGAGCCGACCGAGCGCGCCCGCCTCGCCGCGATCGCCGAGCTCGGGATCGGCCTGAGCACCCCCCAGGAGCGCTTCGACAGGATCACCCGCATCGCCCGCCGGCTCCTGCGCGTCCCCCTCGCCGAGATCAACATCCTCGAGGAGTCGACGCAGTTCACGAAGTCGCCCCAGCGCTCGGCGCGGGCGAGCAGGATGCTGCGCGCCGACTCGATGTGCGACGTCACGGTCCAGCAGGGCGACATCCTCGTCGTCGAGGACGCCACCGCCGATCCGCGGTTCGCCGACCGCGGAGTCGTCACCGGATCCCCTCACGTGCGCTTCTACGCGGGCCGCCCGCTCGTCGTCGGGGACGGCCTCCGCGTCGGCACGATCTGCATCATCGACAGCGAGGTGCGCGGCTTCTCGGAGGAGGAGCGCGAGATCCTCGAGGACCTCGGCCGGTGGGCCGAGCGGGAGCTGCGCGAGATCGCCTTCTCCGGACGCGCGAGCGAGACGCAGGAGCGGCTCCGGCCCCAGCGCCTCGACCTCGGCGAGTGGAGCCTCGACTCGCTGACCACGCCGCTGCACGACGTCGCCGGCGACTACACGGCGTGGCGCCGCAGCGGGGACGACCTCTCCCTCGAGCTGGTCGACGTGATGGGCAAGGGGGTCTCGGCGGCGATCGTCGCCTCCGCGATCCGCTCCGCGTTCCAGGCGCGGCCGGAGCTCCCTCCCGCGGCAGCCGTCGAGGCTGTCAACCGCCAGCTCCTGCCCGACCTGACCGCGACCGGGATGTTCGCGACCGCGCTGATCGCCCGGGTCGACCTCGCGAGCGGCGCCGTCGCGTTCGTGGACAGCGGCCACGGCCTCACGGTCCTGCTGCGCGCCGACGGCACCACGGAGCGGCTCGCCTCCACCGGCGTCCCGCTCGGCATCGCCGCCGACGTCTCCTGGGAGGAGGAGCAGCGCGTGCTCGCCCCCGGCGACGCTCTCTTCTCCTGCAGCGACGGCCTGCTCGACGTCTTCGGCGGGCGCCTCGACGCGCTCGACCGTCTCGCCGAGCTGGTGCGGAGCAACGACGACCCCGCTCTCTTCGAGCGTCTGCATGCTCTCGCAGACGACGCGCACGACGATGTGACAGCGTTGGTGCTGCGGCGCTCCGCAGCGCCCGCCCCCTCCTGATCCTGATCGAAAGGACCTCCCCCATGCCTGGTGCACTCGTCCTCGCCGGCGGCGGCCTCGCCGGAATCGCCTGGGAGCTCGGCGTCCTCCGCGGCCTCGCCGACGCCTCCCCCGAGGCGGCCCGCCTCCTGCTCGATCCGTCGACGACCTTCATCGGCACCTCCGCGGGCTCCGCGGTCGCCGCGCAGCTGAGCACCGGCACCGGCCTCGACGAGTCGTACGAGGCCCAGCTCCAGGAGGAGTCCGCCGAGATCGGAGCGGACGTCGACGGTGAGCGCCTCCAGGCCCTCTTCGCCGCGGCCGTCGAGGGCGCGACCTCGCCCCAGGACGCGCGGCGCCGCATCGGCACCCTCGCGCTCGAGGCCGAGACGCTCCCCGAGGACACGCGCCGGGCCGTCATCTCGGCCCGCGTGGGCGACGCCGACTGGCCCGAGCAGCGTCTGCTCATCACCGCGGTCGACACGGCCACCGGTGAGCTGCGCGTGTTCGACCGCGAGAGTGGTGTCGGCCTCGTCGACGCGATCTCCGCCAGCTGCGCCGTCCCCGGGGTCTGGCCTCCCGTCAGCATCGACGGCGTCCGCTACATGGACGGCGGCGTGCGCTCCGGCAGCAACGCCGACCTCGCCGCGGGAGCCGATTGGGTCCTGATCGTCACTCCGCTGCCGGGAGTCGGCACGCCCGGCGCGGGCCTGATCCCGACCGGCGAGCTCGACGCCCTCGCGGACTCGCGGGTCGAGGTGCTCTACGCCGACGAGGAGTCGGTGCGCGCCTTCGGCCCGAACTCGCTCGACCCGGCCGTCCGCGCCGCCTCCGCCCGCGCCGGACGTGCTCAGGGCGCCCGGCTCGCCTCGCGGATCGCCGCGCTGGTCGGCGCCGAGTAGCCGGTCTCAGCGCCGCACGCTGTAGCGCGTGAAGACCGTGCCGTCGGCGAAGCGGTGCTCCTCGCGCAGGTCGAGGCGCGCGTGGAACCCGCACGGGAGGAAGTGGGTCCCGCCGCCCACCGCCACCGGCACCGTGTAGACCTGCACCTCGTCGACGATCCCGGCGAGCAGCGCGTGCCGGGCGAGGGTCGGCCCGCCGATCGAGACGTCGTGGTCGGCGGCCCTTACCTGCGCGGCGACGACGACCGGGTCGAACCCGCCCTCGACGCGGGTGCGGCGGGTCTCGGCCGACTCCAGTGTCGTCGAGTACACGACCTTGTCGGCCGCGCGCCACATCTCCTGGAAGTCGCGGATGAACGCGAACTCCTCCGCGAGGGCCCAGGTCTGCTCCCACGCGCGCATGACCTCGTACATGCGCCGCCCGTACAGGTACGTGCGCACCCGCCCCTCGCGCTCCGTGATGAAGCGGTGCACGGCGGGTCGCGGCTCCGCCCAGGCGAATCCGCCGTCCGCGTCGTTCACGTAGCCGTCGAGCGACGCGATCGAGCTGTAGATGAGCGCGCCCACGTCGGCCTCTCTCCGTGGCCGGCTTCGGGACCGCCCACGGGCGCGACCGTAGGCCTCCCGCCTCCGTCCGGCAATGTCCGCCGGGTCCTCTGGCGCGGATCGACGGGTCGCCGCTGCTCCTGGTGGCGCTCCCGGCGGTCGGCGCCCCCTCCCGGACCGCGTACCGTGGTCGTGCCGCAGGGAGCGGCCGTGAAGGGTTCGGGATGAAGATCAGCCAGCTGCGCCACTTCGTGGCGGTCGCCGAGGAGCTGCACTTCGTGCGCGCCGCCGAGCGCCTCGGCATCTCGCGGCAGAAGCTCGACTCCTCCGTCGCCGCCGTCGAGCTCGACCTCGGCGAGCCGCTCTTCGAGCCCGGTGCCGCCGCCACGACCCTCACCGCGGCCGGGCGGCAGCGCCTCGCCTCCGCCCGCGAGGAGCTCGCCGCGCTCGGCGACGAGCCGGAGGCGGCCCCGAAGTCGGGAGGCAAGGCCAAGGCCTCCAAGGGGACCGGGCGCGCCCCGATCGTCAAGGGCCAGCCGAAGCCCTACAAGCGCCGGCAGTCCCGCTGACGCGCAGTGTCCGATCGCCGGAGGTGGTGGGCCCTACCGGGCTCGAACCGATGACATCCACGGTGTAAACGTGGCGCTCTACCAACTGAGCTAAAGGCCCCCGCCGCGGGCGCACCCGCGGACGATCGACTCGATCCTACGGCAGGCGGAGCGGCCCCCTGCGGGCACTAGCCTCGGCACATGACCGCCGACAGCGACTCCCGGGCGAGGCGGCGCGCCGAGAGCCGCTGGCCCGCCTCCGCCGCGATCCTGGTGGCCGTCGCCCTGAACGTGGCCGGCCACAGCGCCGACACCTCGGTGGTCCGCCTCATCGCCGCCGGCATCACTCTCGCGCTGCTCGTGCCGCTGTTCGTCG
Source organism: Rathayibacter sp. AY1C7 (assembly GCF_002931865.1). Classification (NCBI taxonomy): domain Bacteria; kingdom Bacillati; phylum Actinomycetota; class Actinomycetes; order Micrococcales; family Microbacteriaceae; genus Rathayibacter; species Rathayibacter sp. AY1C7. The sequence continues at coordinate 22,222 of NZ_PSWB01000019.1, forward strand.
TCAACCCCCACCGGCTCGACAGCGAGACGCGCTGGTCGCGCGGGGTCTCCATCGCCCTGGCGGTCGTGCTCGCCGTGGCGAACCAGGTGAACGTGGTCGCCGTGGTGATCGACCTCGTCGACGGGACGGCCGACGGCCCGCCGCTGCTGCTCACCGCGCTCCAGGTCTGGGTCACCAACGTCGTCGCGTACGCGCTGCTGTTCTGGGAGCTCGACCGCGGCGGTCCGGTCGCTCGCGGAACGCTCCCCCGCACCGAGCTGCCGGCGGCCGACTTCGCCTTCCCGCAGGACACCTACCGCGACACCGCGCCCGAGGTCGCCGCGACCTCCTCCGAGCGCGCCGACTGGCGGCCCGGATTCGTCGACTACCTCTCGGTCTCGACGACGAACACCATGGCGTTCAGCCCGACCGACACGATGCCGCTGTCGAGCCGGATGAAGCTCCTGATGATCGCCGAGGCGTTCACCGGATTCGTCCTGCTGGCCCTCGTGATCTCGCGGGCCGTCAACATCCTCAGCTGACGACCGGGGCGGTCCGCCTCCGGAGGGTCAGACGTGCGCGGGGACGAGCGCGTCGATCGCGGCGCGGTAGGCGTCGATCGAGCGCGCCTCGCCCGGGGCGGTCATGAACGTGTCCCGGATGACGCCGGCCTTGTCGATCAGGAAGGTCGCGCGGGTCGCGTAGCCCTTCGCCTCGGTGAACACGCCGTACTGCTTGGCGACGTCGCCGTGCGGCCAGAAGTCGGAGAGGAGCGTGAAGTCGTAGCCCTGCTTCTCGCCCCAGGCGCGCAGCGTGTGCTTGGAGTCGACAGAGATGCCGATCAGCTCCACGTCGGCGTGCTCGAAGAGGGAGAGGTTCTCGCGCAGCGCGCAGAACTCGCCCGTGCAGGTGCCGGAGAAGGCGAGGGGGAAGAACACCAGGGCGACGTTGCGCCGCCCGTGGAAGTCGCCCAGCTGGATGCGCTCGCCGTACTGGTTCGCGAGTTCGAAGTCGGGAGCCAGGGTCAGCTTCTCGAGAGCCATCGGTCCGATGTCCTTCCGTGCGCACGAGAGTCGCGCGAGCACGAGGGGCAATCCTAGACCCGCTCCGCGCAGACTCCAAGGAACGGCCCGTCTCCCCCGATCACGGGCCGGTCGACGCGTCCCGTCTGGCGCTCTCCTACAGTCGTCGGCGCACATCCCTCGTGGATCACCACAGTGCGATTCCAGGTTCGGGGCACGGGAATCGCTAGGCTGACGGAGGTGCCCGCGCGCGGCTCGTCATCCGAGCCCCGGATCCGCGGATCCGCACCGCTTCATGAGAGTGATGTCTCGGGCACGATCTGCCCCCAGAGAGAGGTCGAGGGTGACTGTTAACGATCAGGACCCGTATTCCGTCGGTCACGTGGACTCGGACCCCGAGGAAACGTCGGAGTGGAACGAGTCGCTCGATGCGCTCGTCGAGGAGCGGGGCCGGGGTCGCGGGCGCGACGTCATGCTCAGCCTCCTCAAGCGCTCCAAGGAGCTCCACCTCGGCGTGCCGATGGTGCCCACCACGGACTACATCAACACCATCGCGCCCGAGAACGAGCCCGACTTCCCGGGCGACGAGGACGTCGAGCGCCGCTACCGCGCGTGGATCCGCTGGAACGCGGCCATCCTCGTGCACCGCGCGCAGCGTCCCGGCATCGGGGTCGGCGGCCACATCTCGACGTACGCGTCGAGCGCCTCGTTGTACGAGGTCGGCTTCAACCACTTCTTCCGCGGCCAGGACCACCCGGGCGGCGGCGACCAGATCTTCATCCAGGGCCACGCCTCCCCCGGCCCGTACGCGCGCGCCTTCCTCGAGGGACGCCTGAGCGAGCACCAGCTCGACGGATTCCGCCAGGAGAAGTCGCACCGGGGCGGCGGGCTCTCCAGCTACCCGCACCCGCGGCTCATGCCGGAGTTCTGGCAGTTCCCGACCGTGTCGATGGGCCTCGGCCCGATCAACGCCATCTACCAGGCGCAGGCGAACAAGTACCTCACCAACCGCGGCATCAAGGACGCCTCCGACCAGCAGGTCTGGGCGTTCCTCGGCGACGGCGAGATGGACGAGGTCGAGTCGCGTGGTCAGCTCCAGGTCGCCGCGAACGACGGCCTCGACAACCTGAACTTCATCGTCAACTGCAACCTCCAGCGCCTCGACGGACCCGTCCGCGGCAACGGCAAGATCGTGCAGGAGCTCGAGTCGTACTTCCGCGGCGCGGGCTGGAACGTCATCAAGCTCATCTGGGGCCGCGAGTGGGACGACCTGCTCGCCCGCGACACCGAGGGCGCGCTGCTCGACCTGATGAACAAGACGCCCGACGGCGACTTCCAGACCTACAAGACGGAGGACGGCGCCTACGTCCGCGAGAACTTCTTCGGTCGCGACCCGCGCGCCAAGAAGCTCGTCGAGGGCTACTCCGACGAGCAGATCTGGGGCCTGCGCCGCGGCGGCCACGACTACCGCAAGATCTACGCGGCCATGAAGGCCGCGACGGAGCACAAGGGCCAGCCCACCGTCATCCTCGCCCACACCATCAAGGGCTACGGTCTCGGCCGCAGCTTCGAGGGCCGCAACGCGACCCACCAGATGAAGAAGATGACGCTGGACAACCTCAAGTCGTTCCGCGACACCATGCGCATCCCCATCACGGACGCGCAGCTCGAGGAGAACCCCTACCTCCCGCCGTACTACCACCCCGGTCAGAACGACGAGGCGATCGAGTACCTGCAGGAGCGCCGCCGCGCGCTCGGCGGCTACCTCCCCGAGCGCCGCTCGAAGTACACGCAGCTGAACCTTCCCGAGGACTCGGCCTACGCGGTCGGCAAGAAGGGCTCCGGGACTCAGGAGATCGCCACCACCATGGCGTTCGTCCGCATCCTCAAGGACATCCTCCGGTCGAAGGACTTCGGCAACCGCGTCGTCCCGATCATCCCGGACGAGGCGCGCACCTTCGGCATGGACGCGTTCTTCCCGAACGCGAAGATCTACAACCCGCGCGGCCAGCACTACACGTCGGTCGACCGCGAGCTCCTCCTGGCCTACAAGGAGAGCCCGCAGGGCCAGATCCTCCACGTCGGCATCAACGAGGCGGGCGCCCTCGCGGCGTTCACCGCGATCGGCACCTCGTACTCGACGCAGGGCGAGCCGCTCATCCCGGTCTACGTCTTCTACTCGATGTTCGGGTTCCAGCGCACGGGCGACGCGATCTGGGCGGCCGGCGACATGATGTCGCGCGGCTTCATGATCGGCGCCACCGCGGGACGCACCACGCTGACCGGCGAGGGCCTCCAGCACGCGGACGGGCACTCCCCGATCCTCGCGGCGACCAACCCCGCCGTCGTGAGCTACGACCCGGCCTACGGGTACGAGATCGCGCACATCGTGCAGTCCGGACTCGAGCGCATGTACGGCGGGAAGCACACCGACCCGAACGTCATGTACTACATCACGGTCTACAACGAGCCGATCGTGCAGCCGAAGGAGCCGGAGGACGTCGACGTCGAGGGCATCGTCCGCGGCATCCACCGCATCTCCTGGGGCCAGTGGGACGGGCCGAAGGCCCAGCTCCTCGCCTCGGGCGTCGCGGTGCCGTGGGCGATCGAGGCGCAGAAGCTCCTCGCCGAGGACTGGGGCGTCTCGGCGGACGTCTGGTCGGTCACCTCGTGGAACGAGCTGCGCCGCGACGGCATCAAGGCCGAGCAGCACAACTTCCTCCACCCCGAGGACGCCGAGCAGGTGCCGTACGTGACGCAGAAGCTGGCCGACGCGAAGGGCCCCTTCGTCGCCGTCTCGGACTTCTCGCACCAGGTCCCCGACCAGCTGCGCCAGTTCATCCCGGGCGACTTCGCGACGCTCGGCGCGGACGACTTCGGCTTCTCGGACACCCGTGCGGCGGCGCGGCGCTACTTCCAGATCGACGGCCCCTCGGTCGTCGTGCGGACGCTGCAGCTGCTCGCCAAGCGCGGCGAGGTCGACCCCTCGCTCGCCGTCCAGGCGATCGAGAAGTACCGCCTCCTCGACGTCAACGCCGGCACCACCGGCAACGCGGGCGGCGAGAGCTGACGGACGAGTCCGTGCTCTCGCAGGAACCCGCACCGTCGAGTGCGCGGGGTCCTGCTCCTGCGGCGGAGCGTCCGGCCACCCGGCCGGGCGCTCCCCGCACGAAGGAGCAGACCCTCGCCTGGCTGCGCACCCTCGCCGGCGAGCTCTCGACGCAGACGATCAAGCGACTCGAGGACACGCTGCCCTGGTACGGCAGCATGCCCCCCGGTCGGCGCTCGGCGGTCGGCCTCGTCGCCCAGGCCGGCATCACCTCGTTCATCTCGTGGTTCGACGACCCGTCGGCCACGCCGTGGATCGCGGCGGACGTGTTCGGAGCCGCTCCCCGCGAGCTGCTGCGCTCCGTCTCGCTGACGCAGACGCTGCAGCTGATCAAGGTGACGGTCGAGGTCGTCGAGGACCGGATCAAGAACGGCGGGGAGGACCTCCGCGAGGCGATCCTCCTCTACTCGCGCGAGATCGCCTTCGCCGCGGCCGACGTCTACGCGCGCGCCGCCGAGGCCCGAGGACTCTGGGACGCGCGCCTGGAGGCGCTGGTCGTCGACTCGATCCTCACGGGCGAGGCCGACGACGAGCTGCCCAGCCGGATCGCCGCCCTCGGCTGGCACGGCCACGGCGAGGTCGCCGTCCTGGTGGGCACCGCCCCCAAGATGCTCGACGTCGACCAGCTGCGCCGCACGGCCCGGCACATGGACGCCGACGTGCTGATCGGCGTGCAGGGCAGCCGGCTCGTCCTGGTCATCGGCCGCGCCGAGCCGAGCGAGAACGCCACGGAGGAGACCGGTCCGCCGGTCGCGTTCCTCGAGATCGCGGAGGCGCTCGAGCCCGGCTTCGGGACGGGCCACCTCGTCCTCGGCCACGAGGTGCCGACCCTGGTCGAGGCGTCCCGCAGCGCCCGCGCGGCCCTCGCCGGGTTCGCGGTCGCCCGCTCCTGGCGGAACGCGCCGCGACCGGTCAACGCCGACGACCTCCTTCCCGAGCGCGCCCTCGCCGGCGACCCGCTCGCCCGGCAGAGCCTCATCACGCAGATCTACCGGCCCCTGCAGAAGCACTCGACCGAGCTTCTGACCACGCTGTGGGCCTACCTCGACAACGGCCGCTCCCTCGAGGCGACCGCCCGCGAGCTGTTCGTGCACCCGAACACGGTGCGGTACCGCCTCAAGCGGGTCGCCGAGGTGATCGGCTGGGACGCGACGGGCGCCCGCGAGGCGCTCATCCTCCAGTCCGCCCTCATCCTCGGCTCCATGAGCGACCCGGACGGCGCCGTCCGCCGGAAGCCGTCCCGACGCTGAGGCCCTCCGCTCGCCGAACCCCTCCCGCCCCCGAACACTTGTAGACCCGCGACAAGCTCTTTGTGCTTTGTCAGTGGCTCCACGCGCCGCACGTGCGAGCGCAGATCGGAAGACTGGATACCGTGATCGTCGTCGTCGCCCCGGGTCAGGGCTCCCAGACCCCCGGATTCCTCGCCCCCTGGCTCGAGATCCCCTCTGTGGCCGAGCAGGTCGCCGCGCACTCGGAGGCGGTCGGCATCGACCTCGCCGCGCACGGCACCGTCTCGGACGCGGACACCATCCGCGACACCGCGGTCGCCCAGCCCCTGATCGTCTCCGCGGGACTCGTGAGCCTCGCCGCCCTCCTCGAGGGCGGACGGCGCGAGCGCATCGCGGGCATCGCCGGACACTCCGTCGGCGAGATCACCGCGGCTGCCGGAGCCGGGGTCCTCACCGAGGCCGACGCGCTGGTGTTCGTCCGCGAGCGCGCCCGTGCCATGGCCGCTGCGGCCGCCGCCGAGCCGACCGCGATGAGCGCGGTCCTCGGCGGCGACGAGCAGGCCCTGATCGCCCGTCTCGACGAACTCGGCCTCGAGCCGGCCAACTACAACGGCGGCGGTCAGATCGTCGTCGCCGGCGCGGTCGACGCGCTCGAGGCCCTCAAGGCGGAGCCGCTCCGCGGGACACGCGTGATCCCCCTGCAGGTGGCCGGCGCCTTCCACACCCGCTACATGGCGCCCGCCCGCGACTCCCTCGCCGGCGTCGCCGCCGGGCTGACCCCCTCCGACCCGACGCTCCGGCTCTGGACGAACCGCGACGGGTCGGTCGTCGACTCCGGTGCCGCGTTCCTCGAGCTGCTCGTCGGCCAGGTCGCCTCCCCCGTCCGCTGGGACCTCTGCATGGCGGCCTTCGCCGACGCGGGCGTCACCGGGATCATCGAGCTGGCACCCGCCGGCGCGCTGGTCGGCCTCGCCAAGCGCGGCCTCAAGGGCGTGCCGAGCATCGCCATCACGACCCCCGACGACGTGGACGCCGCCCGCGCCTTCCTCGACGAGCACGCCGCCTAGCAGGAGAGACCCCATGACGACCCCTTCCCTCACCCAGTCCAGCGGCAGCGCGTACACCCGGATCCTCGGCATCGGCGCGGCACGCGGCGACCTCGTCGTCCCGAACGACGACCTGATCGAGCCGATCAACTCCTCCGACGAGTGGATCCGCCAGCGCACCGGCATCATCGAGCGCCGCCGCGCCTCCGCCGACATCCACGCGGTCGACCTCGCGACCACCGCCTCCCTCGAGGCGATCGAGAAGGCGGGCATCCGCCCGGACCAGATCGGCGTCGTGCTCGTCTCCACGATCAGCAACACCGTGCAGACCCCGTCGCTGGCTGCGCTCCTCGCCGACCGCATCGGCGCGAACCCCGCCCCGGCGTACGACATCTCGGCCGCCTGCGCCGGCTACACCTACGGCATCGCCCAGGCCGACTCCTTCATCCGCTCCGGCCTGGCCGAGTACGTGCTCGTCGTCGGGGCCGAGAAGCTGTCCGAGCTGGTCAAGTCGACCGATCGCAGCATCTCCTTCCTCCTGGGCGACGGCGCGGGCGCCGCGGTCGTCGGCCCCAGCGACACCGCCGGCATCTCGAAGACCGTCTGGGGATCCGACGGCTCCAAGTGGGACACCGTCGGCATGGACAACCCGCTCGCGGCCTACCGCGACGGCACCGCCGAATGGCCCACCCTCCGCCAGGACGGCCCGTCGGTCTTCCGCTGGGCGGTCTGGGAGATGGCCAAGGTCGCCAAGCAGGCGCTCGCGGAGGCGGGCGTCCAGCCCGAGGACCTCGCCGCGTTCATCCCTCACCAGGCGAACATGCGCATCATCGACGAGCTCGCGAAGCAGCTGAAGCTGCCCGAGACCGTTGCTATCGGCCGCGACATCGAGACCACCGGCAACACCTCCGCCGCGTCGATCCCGCTCGCCACCCACCGCCTGCTCGAGGAGCACCCGGAGCTGCACGGCGGACTCGCGCTGCAGATCGGCTTCGGCGCCGGACTGGTGTTCGGCGCGCAGGTCGTGGTGCTCCCGTGACCGGCGCGACCCCACCCCTAAACTGACCTACGGTCACTGACGAACACCCGAAGAACCCCCAAGGAGAGAACCATGGCACTGTCCAACGAAGAAGTCCTCGCCGGCCTGGCCGAGCTTGTCAACGACGAGACGGGCATCGCCACCGACTCCGTCGAGATGGACAAGTCGTTCACCGACGACCTCGACATCGACTCCATCTCGATGATGACCATCGTCGTCAACGCCGAGGAGAAGTTCGACGTGAAGATCCCCGACGACGAGGTCAAGAACCTCAAGACGGTCGGCGACGCGGTCCGCTTCATCGTCAAGGCGTCCGAGTAGTCGTCGCCCGCGCACCCCGTCCTCGTGGCGGACACCCCGGCCGGCGATCGTCGGCCGGGGTGAGCCCGGCACCCACCCACACGGAACAGAGAAGCTCGTCATGACCAAGAAGATCGTCGTCACCGGAATCGGTGCCAGCACTCCCCTCGGCGGGACCGCCCGGGAGTCCTGGAACGCACTCCTCGCCGGCGAATCAGGCGTCCGCTCCCTCGAGCAGGACTGGGTCGCCCAGTACGACATCCCGGTCACCTTCGCCGCCCAGGCCAAGGTCCGCCCGGAGGAGGTGCTCTCCCGCCCGGAGGCGAAGCGCCTCGACCCCTCCAGCCAGTTCGCGCTCATCTCGGCCCGCGAGGCCTGGGCCGACTCCGGCATCACCGACGTCGACCCGCTCCGCGTGGGCGTCGACTACTCGACCGGCATCGGCGGCCTCTGGACCCTCGTCGACGCGTGGGACACCCTCCGCGAGCGCGGACCCCGCCGGGTCCTCCCGATGACCATCCCGATGCTCATGCCCAACGCGGCCGCCGCCGCGATCAGCATGGCCATCCCCTCCCGCGCCTACGCCCGCACCGACGTGTCGGCCTGCGCCTCCAGCACCGAGGCCCTCGCGAACGCCTACGAGCACATGCAGCTCGGCCTCGCCGACGTGGTCGTCGCCGGCGGCACGGAGTCGGTCGTCCACCCGCTCCCGATCGCCGCCTTCGCGTCGATGCAGGCCCTCTCGCGCCGCAACGACGACCCGGCGACCGCCTCGCGCCCCTACGACGTCTCCCGCGACGGCTTCGTCCTCGGAGAAGGCGCCGCGACGCTCATCCTCGAGACCGAGGAGCACGCCCTCGCCCGCGGAGCCCGCATCTACGCGGAGCTCGCCGGCGGCGCCGTCACCAGCGACTCGTACCACATCACGGCGCCGGACCCCGAGGGCTCCGCCGCCGCCCGCGCCATGATCGGCGCCCTCGAGCAGGCCGGAGCCGCGCTCACCGACGTCACCCACGTCAACGCCCACGCGACGAGCACCCCGGTCGGCGACATCGCCGAGTACCGCGCCCTGCTGCGCGTCTTCGGCGATCACCTCCCGAACATCGCCGTCTCCGCGACCAAGGCGTCCACCGGCCACCTCCTCGGCGGCACCGGCGCGCTCGAGGCCATCTTCACCGTGCTCGCCCTGCACGAGCGCACCGCACCCCCCACCATCAACCTCTTCGAGCAGGACCCCCAGATCCCCCTCGACGTCGTCACCAGCCCCCGCGCCCTCGGCGACGGACCGCTGGTCGCCATCTCGAACTCGTTCGGGTTCGGGGGGCACAATGCTGTTGCCGCTTTCCGGACGGTGTAGCGGGGCATAGCCCCGCTCCACCGTGCGGAAAGCGGGCTGCGCCGCTCCTTGCGCGGCGCAGGCGCGTCCGCTGGGGAGGAGGGCGGGGTTCCCGAGGGCCGGTGCGGTGCGGCGACGGTGATCCGCTGGAACGCGGATCCCCGGATACGCCTCGTGCCGCGAGGGAGCTGCGCCGCCGTCTGGTGCGGGCTGGTGAGCACGCCGTGCTGGTGGGGAGCGCGGGCTTCGCCGCGGCTCGGGTCGGATGCTCGGATCAACGAAGCTGTCCGGGTGGGAGCGCGGGCTTCGCCGCGACTCGCGTCGGATACTCCGATCGCGGAAGCTGTCCGGGTGGGAGCGCGGGCTTCGCCGCGACTCGGGTCGAAAGCTTCGGTTCAAGCAGCTGTGCTCGAGGGGAGCGCGGGCTTCGCCGCGACTCGGGTCGGATGCTCGGATCAGGGCGGCTGCGCTCGTGGGGAGCGTGCGACTCGCCATTACTCGGGCCGTCGGCGTCGTGCGCAACAGAGGTGCGGGCGGCTGCACGAGTCTTCCGACGCCCTCCGCCGGAACGCGGTGCTCCGCCGACCGTCTGGTCGACGTGCCAGCGAGCGGCAACCGCGAGGTGACGACGCGGCTTCGAGGCGGACCTCTGCCGGAACGGGGGGTCCGCTGGCCGCCTGGTTCAGGGAGGCGGGAGCGAGCGGTCCCCGCGAGGCGTATCCGCCGATCCGCGTGCCAGCGGATCGGCGTCGCCGGACGCCGGCCGCTCCACGGAACCCGACCACCCGACCGAGCCGACTGCGCGACGCCGCGCGAGGAGCGGCGTCGAATGAGCTCAGCCGACCCCGTGCATCCAGACGACGGGGGCGAAGTCGCCGCCGTAGCGGAAGGGCTCGAGCTCGTCCTCCCAGGCCTGGCCGAGGGCGAGGCGCAGCTCGCGGTGCAGCTCGATGGGATCGGCGCCGGCGAGCTCCATGGCGGAGCGGATGCGGTCCTCGGGCACGACGGTGTTGCCCGCGCTGTCGGTCTGGGCGTAGAAGATGCCGAGCTCGGGCGTGTGCATCCAGCGGCCGCCGTCGACGCCGGGAGAGGGCTCCTCGGTGACCTCGTAGCGGACGTCGGCCCAGCCGCGGAGAGCGGACGCGATGACGGCACCGGTTCCGACCGGGCCCTCCCAGGCGAACTCGGCGCGCAGTGTGCTGCGGAGCACGGGCTGCTCGATCCAGGCGAAGTTCACGGCACGACCAAGGGCGCGACCTGTCCCCCACTCGAGGTGGGGGCAGAGCGCGCGGGGGGCGGAGTGCACGAAGAGCACACCCCGAGTCTGCTGCGCCACCATGGTGTCCTCCGTTCGTCCCGGTGCGTCTTCCCCAACGACCCGGACCACGGAACACTCTGCGGTGCGCCTTCTTCGATTATGACGGTGGACGTGCCACCACGCCCGATCATGCAGGAGCGGCGGACCTCCGTCAAGGCGGCTCGCCGCGCCTGCTCGACCGGCCGTGGGCGGCTCCTGCCTATACTCGGGTCGTCCGCGCCGCCGGACGCCGCACACCGCCAGACGCCCGCCGGGAGGAGCACCGTGTCCGTCCGCGACGGCCTGCTCGCCCTGCTCACGCTCGGCCCCGCCTACGGCCTCCAGCTGCACGCCGAGCTCCTCGACCGTGCCGCGCACCGGCCCCGGGTCAACGTCGGCCAGATCTACTCGACGCTCGAGCGCCTGCGCGAGCGGGGCCTCGTCGTCTCGGCCGGGTCCACCGACGACGGCCTCCCCCTGCACGCGCTCACCGACGATGGCCGCGCGGAGGCGGCCGCCTGGCTGACGGGTGACGGAGCGTCCCCGGAGGAGGACTGGGACGACGTCCTCGACCGGGTGCTGCTGGCCTCGAGCATGTCCGGCGCCGACCTCGCCGCCGTCCTCGACGCGTACGAGAGCTCGCTGCCCGCCACCGCCGACGAGCAGGCGGAGGAGGAGGACGCGCACCCGCAGCGCCGCCTCGCCGCGATCGCCGCCCGCGTGCGGGAGGAGGCCCTGCGGCGCCTCCTCGAGGCGGCCCGCGACGAGCTCACGGGCGACGGGCCGGGACGGGGCGTCCGCGGATACGCTCTCGAGCGTCCCCGCCGGGGCCGTCGAGCCTCGAGCTAGGACGAGACAGGCGCGGGTGCCGTCGCCTAGGGTGGTTCGCATGTCCCGCACCCCCCTCGGTCTCCGCGTCCCCTCCCGGGCGCGCCGGCGCCTCGTCGCCGCCGGAGCGGGCACGGTCCTCGTCCTGTGCGCCGCCCTCGCCGCCCCGCTCTCCGCGTCCGCCGCCTACGACCCGTCCGACTACCCCTCGTGGTCCGATGTCGAGGCCGCGAAGTCGAGCGAGAGCGCCACCGCCGCCGAGGTCGACCGCATCACCGCCTTCCTCGCCGACCTGCGCGACCAGGCCGCCGCCCTCACCGACGCCGCCATCAGCCGGGCCGCCGAGGCGGACGCCGCGCAGAGCGCTCTCGACGAGGCGACCCAGCGCGTGAGCGCCCTGGAGGAGCGCGCCTCCGCCGCCCGCTCGGACGCCGACGCAGCGAAGGAGCAGGCCGGCCGTCTCGCCGCGCAGCTCTACCGCAACGGCGGGACCGATGCGACGCTCAACCTCCTCATCGGCGGCGACGAGTCGAGCGAGCTGCTCTACCGCCTCGGCACCATGACGCAGCTCACCCAGCAGACCAGCCGGCTCCAGACCGCGGCGCAGTCGACCGAGAACCAGGCCGTCTCCCTCGCCGCGCAGGCCGAGCAGGCCCGGGGCGAGCGCGTCTCCCTCGCCACCGCCGCGGCCGACGCGCTCTCGGCCGCCCGCTCCGCGCAGGCCGAGGCCGACGCCAAGGTCGCCGACCAGGAGAAGTACAGCCAGGAGCTCTACACCCAGCTCGCCTCGCTCAAGAACACCACCGCCGAGATCGAGCGGGAGTACGCCGACGGCCAGGACGCGAAGTCGGCCTTCGAGGAGCAGCAGCGCCTCTCCCGCCTCGCCGCCGAGGCCGAGGCCGCCCGCCAGCGCGCCGCGTCGGCTCCCGCCGCGGCCGCTGCTCCGGCAGCGCCCTCCAACAGCGGAGGTGGCGGAGGCGGCCCGGTCGAACTCGGCGACGACGACCCGACCGGCGCGCGCAACAGCTCCGCCAAGACCATCGCCGCCCTCGGCACCTACGCCGGACGCACGGACGGCCTCTCCCCCGCGCAGGCCCAGGCCTATGCCCGGACCGCCGTCGGCCGCTTCGGCTGGGGCGCCGACCAGGTCGACCGGTGCCTCATCCCGCTGTGGAACGGCGAGTCGGGGTGGCGCTGGAACGCGCTGAACCGCTCCTCCGGCGCCTACGGCATCCCGCAGGCCCTCCCGGCGAGCAAGATGGCCAACTCGGGAGCCGACTACCAGACGAACGCGGCGACGCAGGTCGACTGGGGGCTCTCGTACATCAAGAGCGCCTACGGCTCGCCCTGCAACGCGTGGTCGAGCTGGAACAACCGCTCGCCGCACTGGTACTGATCCCGCGTCTCACTTCGCCTGGTCGTAGGAGTCGACGACGGCGACGGTGACCGGGAAGTCGACCTCGCCCTCTCCGAAGAGCGAGCGTCCGGCGCGCACCGCCGCCTCGCGGACGATCGCGGCGACCCGCTCGCCGACGTCGGCGGGAGCGTGCAGGATCACCTCGTCGTGCAGGAAGTAGACGAGGTGCGCCCGGCCGACCGCGCCGCCCTCGGCGCGCAGTCGCGCCCGCAGCTCGCCCATCCAGCAGAGCGCCCACTCGGCCGCGGTCCCCTGCACCACGAAGTTGCGGGTGAAGCGTCCCCACTCGCGTGCCCGGGCCGCATCGGCCGAGAGCCCCTCGGGGCCCGGAGGCGAGCTGCGCCCGAGCCACGTCGAGACGCTCTCGCCGCGCTCGCCCGCTCGAGCCGCCGCCTCGACGTGCGCGACCGAGCGCGGGTAGGCACGGGCGAGCCTCGGGAGCAGCCGCCCGGCCTCGCCGCTCGTCGCCCCGTACATCGCCCCCAGCATCGCGACCTTCGCCCTCGGCCGGTCGGGGACCACGCCGGCGTCGACGATGCCCTGGTAGAGGTCGCGGCCCCGCCCGGCGGCGGCCATGGCCGAGTCGCCCGACAGCGCGGCGAGGATGCGCGGCTCGAGCTGCGCGGCATCCGCGACCACGAGGCTCCAGCCCGGATCCGCGGTGACCGCGGCGCGGATCTGCCGCGGCAGCTGCAGCGCCCCTCCGCCCGAGGTCGCCCAGCGGCCGGTGACGACGCCGCCCACCACGTACTCCGGCCGGAACCGGCCGTCGCGCACCCACGCGTCGAGCCACGCCCAGCCGTTGGCGGTGAGCAGCCGGGAGAGCTTCTTGTACTCCAGGAGGGGCGGCACCGCGGGGTGCTCGAGGGACTGCAGCTCCCAGGAGCGCGTCGACTCGACCGGCAGCCCCGCGCGCCGCAGCGCCTTGAGGAGCTCGGCCGGCGAGTCGGGATTGAGCTCGGGCGCGCCGAGCTCGTCGCGCAGACGGACGGCCAGCGCCTCCAGCAGGGCCGGGCGGCCGCCGAAGAGCGGGCGGGGGCCGAGCATCCCGGTGAGCACCCGGTCGTGCACATCGGCGCGCCACGGCAGCCCCGCGTGGGCGATCTCGCGAGCGATCAGGGCGCCGACGGACTCGGCGGCGAGCAGCAGGCGGAGCCGGCCGGCCTCGGCGACGCCGGAGAGCGCCTCCTCCTGCCGGGCCAGCTCGAGGACGGGGTCGAGCTCGTCGGAGCCGCCCGCCGCCTCCTCGAACCCGATCAGCGTGTCCTGCGCGGCGGGGGCCGCGGCTCCCGCGTCCCACGGGTCGAGGGGCGAGCGCGCGAGAGCCGATGCGGCGGCGGAGACCGAGCGGCGGAGGATCGCGCGGGCCAGCCGGAGGTCGTGGCACCGGGCGACGACCACGCCGGCCGACAGCAGTGCGGGGTACCAGCGCGCGGTGTCGTCCCAGACCCAGCGCGGGCGCTCCGGCTCCCGCTCCCGGACGAACGCCGCCAGCTCGGCCGGGCCCCTGCCGCTCCCGGCCTCGGCGCCGCCGACGGGGTCGACCGCCCGCCACGCCCCCGTGGGGCCGCCGACGAGTGCGAGGAGCATCGGGCCATTCTCCCCCGTGGCGGACACGGAGGCCGCCGTCGCGGGGACGGCCGGGCCCCCTCTCGCTGAAGGAGTCACGGCGACGGCCGCGAGGGCGGGTAGCCGGGGAAGGGCTTCTCCTGCGCCGTCGGCGGCTGATGGGCCCACAGGGCGGCCGCGATGGTGTCCATCGAGCGGGAGTAGCCCACGAGCGTCCGCCTCTCCGGCTCCGCCGCCCAGGTCACCGCGCGGAACCAGGTCTCGCGGTACGGGCCGGTCTCGATGCGGCGCACCAGGCCGATCCGGCCGGTGCGCAGGGCGTCGACCATCACCCACTCGTCCTGCCCGCTGCTGCGCAGCATCTGGAGCGGACTCCACTCGATCATCGCGCCTCCCACCGGTCGATCCGCGGCCGTGGCGAGCACGAGCGCCGCGGCGTACACTCGCAGACTATCGAACACATGTTCGAACGGCCAACCGGGTCCGGCGAGTGAACGGGAGCACGACGATGGCGGTGATCGACGAGACGGCGCTGGTCTCGACCGACGGCGAGGGAGTGCCGATCGCGCTCGAGTGGCGGGGCGGGAGCTACCGGGTGACCGACCGGCCGACGGTGTGGACCTGCACGAGCGAGTGGTGGGCGCCCCTCGAGGGGTTCCCGCCGACGTTCGGGCGCACACCGGTGAGCATCGGCGGCTGGCGCTTCCAGGCGACAGACGTCGCGACCGGCGGAGCGTTCGTGCTCGACGTGGTCGCGTCGACGGAGCCGCAGTGGAGCGTGGTGCGGATCTACGAGTAGTGCCGGCGCGAGGCCGGTCGGGCGGCTACTTGTCGGCCGACCAGGGCGCCCGCGTCATGGCGATGAGAGCCGCGACTCCGGAGACGAGGCCGACACCGGCGATGGCGGACACGACGAGCCAGAGAACGAGTTCCATGCCACCAGTCTATCGAGCCCCGGAGCGGATCCTCTCCTCCCCGCTTCCATCCCCCGGCTATGGAATAGCCTGGGCAGAGTGACCGACGCCCCCACCCGCGCGAGTGTCGGACTGCGCTCGGAGCGCGGCCCGATCCTGCTGTCCCTGATGATCTCGACCGCTCTGGTCGCCCTCGACGCCACGATCCTCTCGACGGCCGTGCCGTCCATCGTCGCCGACCTGGGGGGCTTCGAGCAGTTCCCCTGGCTGTTCTCGATCTACCTGCTGGCCCAGGCCGTCTCGGTCCCCCTCTACGGCAAGCTCGCCGACGTGATCGGGCGCAAGCCCATCATGCTGATCGGCATCGCCCTGTTCCTGGTCGGCTCGCTCCTGTGCGGCCTCGCCTGGAGCATGCCCGCGCTGATCGCGTTCCGAGCCCTGCAGGGCCTGGGGGCCGGAGCGATCCAGCCGATGGGCATCACCATCGCCGGCGACATCTACACGGTCGCCGAGCGTGCGAAGACCCAGGGCTACCTCGCGAGCGTCTGGGGCATCTCCTCGGTCGTCGGGCCGATCCTCGGCGGCGTGCTCTCGGACCTGGGCGCCTGGCGCGGCATCTTCCTCGTCAACATCCCCCTGTGCCTCCTGGCGGCGTTCCTCCTGATCCGCAGCTTCCGCGAGACCACGCGGCGCGAGAAGCAGCGGATCGACGTGGCGGGCGCCTCCGTGCTCGCCGTGGGCACCGCGCTGCTCATCCTCGGGCTGCTCGAGGGCGGCAGCGCCTGGCCGTGGCTCTCCCCCGCCGGAGTCGGCGTGTTCGTCGTCTCGGCCCTCGCGTTCGCCGGCTTCGTCGCGATCGAGCGGCGCGCGGCCGCCCCGGTGCTCCCCCTCTGGGTCCTCACGCGGCGCGTGCTGATCTCGACCAGCCTGGTCTCGGTGACCGTCGGCGCGATCACGCTCGGCGTCACCTCGTACTTCCCGACCTTCGCGCAGGGCGTGCTCGGCAGCTCCGCCCTCGGCGCGGGCTTCGCCGTCGCGGCGATGACGCTCGGCTGGCCGGTCGCGGCGAGCCTGTCGGGCCGGCTCTACCTGCGCATCGGCTTCCGCAACACGGGCTTCCTCGGAGCGGGGCTCGTCGTGATCGGCACGGCGCTGACCGTCCTGCTCGGCTCCTCCTCGACGCTGTGGGAGATCGCCGGCTTCTGCGTGCTGATCGGCGCCGGCATGGGGCTCGTGGCGACTCCGACGCTGATCCGGGCGCAGTCGAGCGTCGACTGGAACGAGCGCGGAGTGGTCTCCTCGACCAACTTCTTCGCCCGCAACATCGGCAGCGCCGTCGCCGTGGCCGTGTTCGGCGCGATCGTGAACGCGAAGGCGGGCGGCGGCGTCCCCGCACCGGCGGACCTCGCCGAGGGCACCCGCTTCGTCTGCATCGCGCTCACGGTCCTCGCCGTGGGCATGCTCGCCGCGGTCTGGGCGATGCCGAAGGAGGGGCGCACCGCGCCCGGAGAGGATCGGGCGGCGGAGGCCGAGCCCGACGCGGCCCGGCCGGACGCGGCCCAGCCCTAGCCGTCAGGCGGCGCCGCCGGTTCTCGTCGTCAGCCGGAGCGGCGCGCCGCGGCCGTCGCTCGCAGTCGGTCGCGGTGGGTGCGGCGCACCCGGTGCGTCCAGCGCTGCAGGGACGACCCCATCCCGGGGTGCCGCGCCAGCGTGTGGAGAGCGCGGTCGAACCGGCGGAGCATGTCCGCGAAGGCGCCGAAGGGGCGGGCCGAGATGCCGACCTCGAGGTGGCGGTCGAGCACGATCCGGTGCCGGAGTCCCAGGTGCACGCTGATCTCGACGTCGTCGTGCACGTAGGCGTCGTGCCGGTGCATCTCCTCCGCGATCTCCTCCCACGCCGACCGGCGGACGGCGCAGTTGGAGCCGAAGAGCGGCCAGTTGGCCAGCGCCGACCCCATCAGCACGAAGTAGGCGTCCATGTAGGCGACCCGCGCGATCACCCGGGCGATCGGGCCGAGCTCGTCGAAGCGTCCGGGACCGGTCACCGCTCCGACCTCGGGGTCGGCGAAGTGGCTGGCCAGGCGCGCCAGCCAGTCGGGTCCCGGGCGGGAGTCGGCGTCGAGCCGTGCGAGGACGTCGCCGTGCGCCTCGTCGAAGCCGTGCGCCGTGCTCGCCGGGATCCCGGCTCCGTCGTGCCGCACCACCCGCGCGCCCGCCGCTCGCGCGACGGCGGCGCTGTCGTCGGTGCTCCCGTCGTCGACGACGACGATCTCGAACGGAGCGAGCGTCTGCTCGCGGAGGAGCTCGAGCAGCTGCTCGAGGTGGCGGGCGTCGTCCTTCACGGGGACGACGACCGAGATGCGCCGGTGATCCATCCGCCCAGTCAACGCGATCGGGGCGCTCAGCGGGGACACCGCCACGCGGCTCGCGCGAGCCCGGACCTGTCAACCGGCTCCCGAGCGCGCCGGATCCGCTGATGGGATCGACCCGTGTCCGCCGGATCGGCGGCCCGATCGAGACAGGAGACGACATGACCCAGGGACCTCGAGACTTCCGGCCCACCCGTGCACTGGTGACCGCCTCGGACTCCGGCATCGGCCGGGCGACCGCGGTGGCACTGGCCGAGGCGGGCATGGACGTCGGCATCACCTGGCACAGCGACGAGGAGGGCGCGCAGGGCACGGCGGAGGAGGTGCACTCCCTCGGTCGGCGCGCCGAGATCGCGCGCCTCGACACGACGGATCTGGAGGGCGCGGGCGACGTGATCGACGACCTCGCGGATCGACTGGGCGGGCTCGACGTCGCCGTCAGCAATGCGGGCGGAGGCGGAGGCGAGCCCTTCCTCGAGCAGAGCCTCGACAGCTGGCGCTCGACCGTCGCCCTGAACTTCGACGGAGCGTTCGTCTGCCTCCAGCGCGCCGCGCGGCGCATGGCGGCCCAGGGCACGGGCGGCAGGATCATCGCGGTCACCAGCGTCCACGAGCACCAGCCGCGGGTCGGCTCCGTCGCCTACACCGCCGCCAAGCACGGGCTGGGCGGCCTGCTGAAGGTCGCCGCACTCGAGCTCGGCTCCCTCGGCATCACCGTCAACGCCGTCGCCCCCGGAGAGATCGCCACGCCGATGAACGACGCCGAAAACGTGGACCCCGTCACGATCGACCGCCCCGGCATCCCCCTCGGCCGCCCCGGCGACGCCCGCGAGATCGCGGCGGTGGTCGCCTTCCTGGCCTCTCCCGCCGCCTCCTCCATCACCGGATCCTCGTACGTCGTGGACGGCGGGATGCTGCAGATGGGGCCGCAGGCCGGCTCCCACCTCCGGCAGGACGACTGGCGCGAGGCCTGAGCCGCCGACCACGGCGCCCGCCCGCCGGGTACTCTCGAAGAGGTGCTCCGGCGGGCGGGGCGCCTGCTCCGGGATGTAGGTGACGCACGTGTGGTTCCGGCGTCGACGCAGGTTCAAGATGGAGCCGTACGACCCCGATGAGAACCCGTCGCGCGAGCCCGCCTCCGTCGAGGAGGCCGCCGAGGAGGGCCTGATGCTCGCGCAGTACGCGAGCCGGATGGCCGTGAAGAACCGTGTGCTGATGGACGGCCTCGGTGCTGACGTCCCCTTCGACTCGGGCCGCTACTCCGTCGTCGCCGCGGAGGAGCTCGAGAAGCTGGCGCGCGAGTCCGAGGCAGCCGCTGAGCGCCTGCGCGGCATCGCCGCCGACGTGACCTCGGTGGGCGGCCGCTCCGACCACGTGCACGACTACCGCTCGGCCGACGTCGACAACCTCGACCACCGCGAGCGGCTCTCGCTCCTGGTCGCCGACTCCCTCCACAGGCGGGCGCAGGACGAGGAGTACCTCGCGACGCTCGTCGACGACGCCCGTCAGGACGCGTGGCGCGAGCTCGCGCAGTCGATCGAGGAGACCCTCGACCGCACCTCGCGGATCGACCCGGACGACGAGGAGTACCGCCGCGACCGCTCGGTGCGGATGGCGCTCGTGGTCGTCGACGACCTGGTCAAGCTGGCGGAGGAGCGCGGCGTCAGTCTCGAGGACTGACGGGCTCGTCGGGGGACGCCGGGACCGGGCTCAGGCCCAGCCGGCGCGGAACGACTCGGTCGCCTCGGCGGAGCGCTCCCGGACCGACTCCAGCAGCTCCTCCATGGTGGAGCTGCGGAGGAACGCGAGGCGGTCGAGCTCGGTGACCGGTGCGACGCCGGCGAGCTGCCAGGCGTGCGCGGCCGGATCCTCGGCGAGCTCGACGACCGCGCCGTAGCGCTGCTCGACGAACTCGCTCGCGACCGCCAGTGCCGTGCGGACCGCCGACTCCGCCGCAGCCAGCGCGGGGGCGTGCTTCTCGTCCCACTCCAGATCGGGCAGCAGGCGGACCTCGGCGCGCGGGTACGGGTCGTCCTCGTACCAGCGGACGACCTCGAAGCGCTCCTCGCCCACGGAGTCGAGCGTGACGAACGACTCCGCCCCGTCGATGTTCAGGATGCGCGCGCGGGCGCCGACCGCGAACCGCTGGTCGCCGCCGCCCACCTCCTGGCCGCGCTCGATGAGCACGACGCCGAACGCGAGGGTCTCGTCCTCGAGGACGTCGCCGAGCATCCGCAGGTACCGCGGCTCGAACAGCCGGAGCGGGAGCGGCATGTGCGGCAGGAGCACGGAGCCGAGCGGGAACATCGGAAGATCAGGCACGGGTTCAGGCAATCACGTCGAGCGGAGACCGGCCAGTACGGGCGCGGCGCGTCGGGACGTGCTAGCGCATCGAGCCACCGTGTCGTCCGCTCGCGGATGCTCGCCACGCCCCGGACGATCTCCGACGGCCCGGACTCACCCGCGAGGCTCCCACTCAGACTGGGAGCATGGATCTCGCTGACCTCCGCGCCGTCGTCCGCGCGGACCTGGCCGCCAAGGGCCACGCCTCCGACCGGCTCACCGTCCTCGTCCTCCGACTCGGGCAGTACTCGAGCTCTCGGAGGACCCGGCTCCCCCTCCACCTCGTCTACCGCCTCGTCGATCTCGTCTGGACCCGCATGATCGTCGGAGCCGAGCTGCCGCCGACCGCTCAGGTCGGGCCAGGCCTGCGGCTCCCCCACTGGGGCCGCGGCGTGATCCTGCACCCGCGCACGGTCATCGGGAGGAACGCGTTCATCTACCACGGCGTCACCATCGGCGAGTCGAAGGGTCGGACGCCCGTGATCGGCGACGACGTCTACATCGGCGCCCGCGCGACGATCGTCGGGGACGTGACCGTCGGCGACCGTGTGCGGGTCGGAGCCGGCGCCGTCGTCGTCCGCGACGTCGCCTCCGACTCGTCCGCGGTCGGCGTGCCGGCGAGGACCGCGTCGGCGGCGTCCTGAGGCACGGCCCGTCGGCCTGAAGGGGCCGGACCGTCCGCTCCGACGAGAACGACATCAGGTGGAGGCCCGACCCGGCGCTGGAGAGGAGGAACCACCGCGGGTGGAGCGGAGTAGGGCGTACGGGACTTGAACCCGTGACCGACGGATTATGAGTCCGCTGCTCTGACCGGCTGAGCTAACGCCCCGCGGCGCCCGTCCGAGCGGCCGTCAGGTGGCGGCGGGTGCGGACGCTGCGTCGGAGGCCGGATCGGCCACCGGCTCCCCACGATACAGGCTCTCGAAGGTGCTGATCGTGCGGTTGATGTCGTGCGCGGCGACGATTTGGAGGGAGGCGCGCTTCATCGCCTCGAGGTCCTCCTGGTCGGCCGTGAGCACGGCGGTGAGGCGGTCGGCGAGGGCCTCGGCGCTGCCCGGCGCGAAGAGGTAGCCGTTCTCGCCGTCGTGGACGAGATGCGGGAGGGCCATCGCGTCGGCGGCGACGACGGGGAGGGCCGAGGCCATCGCCTCCATCGTCGCGATGCTCTGCAGCTCGGCGATGGACGGCATGGCGAACACGGTGGCGCGGGTGTACGCCTCCTTGAGCTCGGCGTCCGAGACGTAGCCGGTGAAGCGGACGCGGTCGGCGATGCCGAGGGTCGCGGCGAGCTGCTGGAGGTTGCGCATCTGGTCGCCGCCGCCGACGATCTCGAGCTTCGCGTCGAGCGCCGGATCGAGCAGGGCGACGGCGCGGAGCAGGACGTCGATGTGCTTCTCGCCGGTCACGCGGCCGACGAAGAGGATCGAGTCGCCGGCGCGCGCCGCGAAGTCGGGCGTGTAGTTGTCGGCGTCGATGCCGCAGGAGATGGCGTGGACGCCCCGGAGGCCCGTGTACTTCTCGAGGAACTGCGCGGCCTTGCGGGTCGGCGTGGTGACCGCCTCCGCCCGGCCGAAGGTGCGGCGCGCGGCCCGCCACGCCATCGCCACGGCCTTGGCCTGCACGGCCTTCGGCAGGAGGGTGAACTCGAGCATGTTCTCGGGCATGAAGTGGTTCGTGCCGACGATGCGGATGCCGCGCTTGGCCGCCTCGATCCCGAGGCCGCGGCCGACGATGATGTGCGACTGGAAGTGCACGACGTCGGGCTTCACCTCGTCGAGGATGCGCGCGCTGTTCTGCCGGATGCGCCACGGCATCGCGAAGCGCAGCCAGTCGTGCGGATACCAGCGCCAGCTGTAGAGCCGGTGCACGATGATCCGCTGGCCCTCGTGCGTCTCGACCCGGGTGCCGCTCCAGCCGTCGGCCGAGGGGGCGACGACGTGGACCTCGTGGCCGCGCTGCGCGAGACCGGCGGCGAGGCGCTCGGCGAACTTCGCGGCTCCGTTCACGTCGGGAGCGAAGGTGTCGCAGCCGATCACGACCGTCAGCGGTCGGGAGTCGGGCGATCCCGGTCGGGACGCGTCGCGGGGATCTGACACGGGAGGTCCTATCGGTGTCGTGCCGCTCGGGGAGAGAAGGGAGCGATCGGCGGAGGTCGGTCGGTTTCGTGGCTCTCGGCGCGGACCCATTGTAGGCAGAGGAGTCCTCACCACTCGGGATCCCGCGCCGTCAGCGCGCCTGCGGGTGGTGCTTGGCGAGGAGGAAGACGCCGTAGATGGCGACGGCACCGGCCGCGATGAAGAGCGGGATCGCCCACGGGGCCGCGTACTGCGCCTCCCCGAGCACGACGATGCCGATCGCGACGGCGACCAGCGGGTCGATGACGGTGAGGCCCGCGACGACGAGGTCCGGCGGGCCGGAGGAGTAGGCGTTCTGCACGAAGTACCCGCCGAGCGCGGTCGCGGCCAGGAGCGCCACGATGCAGACCACCGTCAGCGGGTCGAACTCGCCGTACTTGATGCGGTTGAGCACGACCTTCGCGAGAGTCGCGACGAAGCCGTAGACCACTCCGGCGCCCACGATGTAGAAGATCGCCTTCGCTCCGCGGCGGAAGACGCGGAAGGCGACGACGAAGACCGTGAGCACCACGGCGAGGATCACGAGGATCGTGATGAGCTCGGGCGTCTGGATGGACTTGTCGACCGCGTTGAACGCCGCCACGAGGACGAACGTGCCGACGCCTCCGACGCAGAGCACGATCGCCCGGATCGACGCCGCGTTCAAGCGCACCCGGCTGACCCGCGCGTTGACGACCGCGGTGATCACGAGCGCCACCGCTCCGAGCGGCTGCACCACGATGAGCGGGGAGAAGCCGAGGCTCGTCAGCTGGAAGACGATCGCGAGACCCAGGAGCAGGGTGCCGATCACCCACGAGGGGCGCGAGAGCAGCGCGACCAGCTGGCCGCCGCTGAGCCCGGAGGAGCCGGAGCGCTTCGAGAACCGCTCCACCTTCGCCACTCCCCGGTGCTGGAACTGCGCGCCGAGGGAGAGGAACACCGCGCCCACGAGAGCGATCGGGATGCCGATGAACTTCGCCGGGTCGTTGAGGAGTTCGGCGAGATCGGCGGGCATGGGGTCGACCCTACCCAGAACGCCTCCGCGAGTCCTCCGACGCACGGGTGAGGGGCTGAGCCCAGCGGATGATCCTCGCGGACCCGGTCGGCGGCCCCGCGGTACCCTGTCCCCCATGGCCGTCCTCCCCATCCGCATCGCCGGCGACCCCGTCCTCCACTCCCCCGCCGCCCCCGTCACCGAGTTCGACGATGCGCTGCGCACCCTCGTCGCCGACATGTTCGAGACGATGGACATAGCCCCCGGAGTCGGCCTCGCCGGCCCGCAGGTCGGCGTCCCGCTGCGACTGTTCGTCTACGACTACGCCGACGACGACGGCACCCCCCGCCGCGGCGTCGCGATCAACCCCGAGCTGTTCGTCACGCCGACCCCGCTCGGCGAGGCGGACGAGGACACGGAGTCGGAGGGGTGCCTCTCCTTCCCCGGCGAGCGCTTCCCGCTCCGCCGCTCCGAGCGCGCGATCCTCCGTGCGGTCGACCTCGAGCAGGAGCCGTTCGAGATCGTCGCGGACGGCTGGTTCGCCCGCGTGTTCCAGCACGAGTTCGACCACCTCGACGGCGTGCTCTACATCGACCGCCTCGAGCACGACTACCACAAGCCGGTCGCGAAGATCACCCGCAAGCGCGGCTGGGGCGGCCCCGGCGTCTCGTGGCTGCCCGGCGTGGAGCACCTCGAGGACTGACTCAGGCCAGGTCGACCCCGTGCACGCCTTTGTGGTGGCGGATCGCGGGGAACGAGGCGGTGACGCTCCGGCCGACGCCGGGCGTTCGCTTCTCGGTCACGTCGCCGCCGAAGAGGGCGGCCCGCTCGCGCAGCTCGGCGAGCGCGGGGCTGTCGATGCGCTCGGTGAGCGAGCGCAGATCCGCCTCGAGAGCGCTGGCTTCCTGCTCCGCCGCGCCGTGCTGCTCGCGGTCGTCGTCGACCTCCACCCGGAGGCCCGTGGTCGTCCATCGGGAGCTGATGCGGACCTCGGTCCCCGCGCCGCCGGTCTCCAGCGCCGAGTCGAAGGCGTACTCGAGCACCCGGAGCACAGCCACCTCGGCGCCGTCCTGCAGCGGGAACGGCTCGCCGAACGACTCCTCGCGGACGCTCAGGCCTCGCTCGCGGGCGCCCTCGATCAGGGGGACGGAGCCGCCGGTGCGCGGCAGCTCCCCCGGATCGACGGAGGCGACGGTCGCGATGCGGCGCAGCTGCGCCAGCGAGGCCTCGGCCGCCCGCACGGCACGCTGCGCCGACCGCGCGGCTGCGGCGGGGTCGCGGTCGATCGTGAGACGGACGCTCTCGGCCTCCTCGACGACGTGCGCGGCGCTGCGGACCGCGAGCTGCTCGAGCTCGCCGACGATGCGGAGCCTCGCCTCCTGCTCGCCGACCGCCAGCTCGAGGCGGACGACGCGCGCCGCCTCCTCCGCACGGCTCTCGGCGGCACGGCGCTCGGCGCCGACGGCGCGGCGCCACAGCACGACGACCGCGACCAGGGCGATCAGGGCGAGGACGAGGACGACTTCGAGCACGACGGCCTCCGGGGGGACGGGACGGGTTCGGCACAGGAGCGCCGGAGAGAGATCGTACCCGCGCCGCGGACAGCGGACCTGAGGCCGCGGAGGGGGTTGCGGAGCCGTACTCAGCCGTCGGAGCGCACGGAGCGGGTGACGGTGAAGCGGCGGTCGCGCGCCACCACCGTGGTCGGCCCGACCGCACGGCGCAGCTCGGCCGGATGCGCGAGGTGGGAGTTGAAGACCGTCCACAGCACGCCTCCGGGGCGCAGCACGCGGCCGGCCGCGCGCAGCATGCGCCGGGCGACGAGGTCGGTGACGGCTCCGTCGGAGTGGAACGGCGGATTGCAGAGCACGACGTCGACGGAGGACGCCTCCAGCGTCGAGGCGTTGTCGTCGCGGAGGACGCGGACGGCGAGCCCATTGGCCGCCGCGGTCGCCCGGGCGGACTCGACCGCGGCACGCGAGGTGTCCGTCGCGGTCACGGCGAGGTCGGGGCGGGCCCGGGCCACCACGGCGGCGAGGACGCCGGTTCCGCAGCCGAGATCGAGTGCGGTGCCCGCGGGAAGGGAGTCGACATCGAGGGCGGCGAGGAGGGCGCGGGTGCCGAGGTCCAGTCGCGCCCCGGCGAAGGCTCCCGGCAGTGCGACGACCTCGAGGTCGAGCTCGTCCAGACGGCGCCGCTCGGGCCCGGGCGCGGGCGGCTGGTCGGGGAGCGCGCCGCTCGCGAGCAGGGCGCGCGACTTCTGCCGGGCGAGGGAGACGTCGATCCGCTCGTAGCGCACGGCGAGCACGTCGTTCATCGTGCGGGTCATGTGCTTGATGCGGCCGGCGCCGATCAGGGTCGCCGCCGGGTTCGCGAGTGCAGTCCCGGCCGCGACGGCGGCCAGGGCGTCGAGTGAGCGCGGCAGGCGCAGGAGCACCGCGTCGGCGTCGCGGACGGCCTCCGCGACGGAGTCGACGATCTCGATCGGCGCGAGATCGACGCCCGACCCCCGCACCGTCTCGAGGTTCTGCGCGAGAGCGCGCTCGGCGGTGATCGAGTCCTGCACGACGCGCACGGCACGTCCGTCGGCGGCGAGGCCGAGGCTCAGCGCCCCGTAGGCGTCCCCGATCACGGCGAGGCGGCCGCGATCGGCGGCGAGGTCGAGCAGCAGGCGGTCGCTGGCGTCGACGGCGACGAGATCCGGCGCCTCGACGTCGGGGCGGCGGCGCAGGAGAGCGAGCACGTCCTCGCGCATCGCGCCTCCGATCGTCGGTCCGAGCGGGTGGGCCCTCGAGGGCGACCGCTCGCGGGCACGAAAAAAGGGCCCGAGAGTGGAGTCCCGGACCCTTCGCTCCCCGACTTGGACTCGAACCAAGAACCTACCGGTTAACAGCCGATTGCTCTGCCAATTGAGCTATCGAGGATCATCCGATCACCCGGAGGCGATCAGCGCGGTACTACTTTAGCAAACTCTCCGCGAACGCAAAATCGGGCGCGCACTCAGTAGCCGGAGCCCGGGTCGACGCGGCCGACGAACGGCCCGCCGGCGGCACAGGCGGCCACGTTGGCGCGCACGCGCTCGGCCAGGAGCGGCGCGGTGATCTCGGGGGTGTCCGCGCTGTGGGGCGTGATCAGGCACCGGGGCTCGCTCCAGAGCGGATGCCCGTCCGGCAGCGGCTCGGGGTCCGTCACGTCGAGCGCGGCGCCCGCGAGACGGCCTTGGGAGAGGGCCGCGACGAGCGCGTCCGTGTCGACGAGGCTCCCCCGGGCGACGTTGACGAGCACGGCGTGGGCGGGCAGCCGCGCGAGCAGACCCGCGTCGACCATCCGCTCCGTGCCCGCGGTGGCGGCGGCGGCCAGGACCAGCACGTCGGCGTCCGCCGCGGCCTCGGCGAGCCGCGACGCCGGCAGGGTGCGGGCCGCGCCCTCCACCGGCTCGTCTCCGCGGCGGACGATCGTCACCCGGCAGTCGAAGACGGCGAGCAGCCGCAGGAGCTCGCGAGCGATCCCTCCTGCTCCGACGATCACCACGGAGGCGCGGTGCAGCGTGACCGCCTTCTTCGGCCCCCACGACGCGGCGCGCGCCCGCTCCGGCAGCGAGCGCAGGAGGGCGAGCACCAGCGCGAGCGCGTGCTCCGCCACCGGCTCCGCGTAGGCGCCCTTGGCGCTGGTCCAGACCACGTCCGCGCGAGACGCGGCGAGCACGGGCGCGAAGACGTCGACGCCGGCCCAGGGCAGCTGCACCCAGCGGATCGACGGGTGCTCCTTCAGCACAGCGGCCAGCTCGTCCGTGCGGCCGTAGGACAGCCAGAGCAGCGCATCCGGACTCCCGTCGAGTCCGACGACCACTCCCCCGCCCGACTCGACCGCCTCGGCGAACACCGGCTTCGGCCGCGGGAGCACCGCGACGCGCGGGACGGTCACTGGTCGGCCGCCTCGACGCGCTGCGCTCGGGAGGCGTCGAAGCGCTCGTACTCGGCGAAGGCCGCTCCGAGCTCGCGCACGTAGGGGTGCCGGGCCTCGATCAGCACGTCCAGCAGCGGCCCGTACGCGACGACCTCGCCGCCGACGAGCACGGCGATCCGGTCGGTCGCCCGGCTCAGCACGTCGATGTCGTGGCTGACCACGACGGCCGCGAATCCCTCCCGGCGCCGCAGGTCGGCGAGGAGGTCGACGATCGACTCGCGCACCGTCGCGTCGATGCCCGAGGTCGGCTCGTCGGCGATCAGCACCTTCGGCCCGAGCACGAGCGAGCGGGCCACGGCCACGCGCTGGCGCTGGCCGCTGGAGAGCTCGTAGGGGTAGCGGTCGAGCAGGAACAGCGGCAGGTGCACGGAGTCGAGCAGCGTCGCCACCCGCACCGCCGCGGCCTTCGGGTCGTAGTGGCGGTCGCGGAGGAAGATCGGCTCGGCGATCAGCTCCGAGACGGTCAGCTCGGGGCGGAGGGTCGCTCCCGCGTCCTGCGCGAGATGCGCGACGTCGACGGTGAAGCGCTTGAGGTCGCGGGCGGGGAGCGAGCGGAGGCGGTGCCCCGCGACCGTCGCGTCCCCTCCGATGATCACCGGACGCGTGCGGCCGCCGTCGTGCCCCAGGCCGTCGCCGCCGAGCACGCGCGCGAGCGTGGACTTGCCCGAGCCGCTGCCGCCGAGGATCCCGAGCACCTCCCCCGGCTCCACGCGGAGGCTCACTCCCCGCAGCGCCGTCCACCGGCGGCTGATGCCGCGCGGCGGGTACTCGACGCTGAGGTCGTCGACGACGATGGGGGCCGGATCCTCGGCGGTCCGGCTCACGCCCGGCGCTCCGCCTCGACGATGCTGCGCAGGAGCTCGCGCCTCGAGGCCTGCTCGACCGGGTCCGGCACGGGCAGGGAGGCGAGCAGGCGCTGCGTGTAGGGGTGCTTCGGCGCGGCGAGCACCTCGGCCCCCGTCCCCTCCTCGACCAGCTCGCCGCGGTAGAGCACCGCGATGCGGTCGGCGAGCAGGTCGACCACGGCGAGGTCGTGGCTGATGAACAGGGAGGCGAAGCCGAACTCGCGCTGCAGCTCGGCGAACAGCTCGAGCACGCGGGCCTGCACCGACACGTCGAGCGCCGAGGTGGGCTCGTCGGCGATCAGCAGCTTCGGCTCGAGGGCGAGGGCCCGGGCGAGGCTGGCGCGCTGGCGCTGGCCGCCGGAGAGCTCGTGCGGGTAGCGGTCGCCGTAGGAG
This sequence comes from Rathayibacter sp. AY1C7, assembly GCF_002931865.1. Lineage (NCBI taxonomy): Bacteria > Bacillati > Actinomycetota > Actinomycetes > Micrococcales > Microbacteriaceae > Rathayibacter > Rathayibacter sp. AY1C7. Next base: position 50,331 of record NZ_PSWB01000019.1, read on the forward strand.
CGCGGCAGCTGCACCGCCTCCAGGAGCTCGTCGACGCGCGAGCGCGCCCCGGCGGCGGCGCCGGCCCGCCCGTGCACGATCAGCGGCTCGGCCACGCACTCCGCGATGGTGAGCAGCGGGTTGAAGCTCGACGCCGGGTCCTGGAACACGAAGCCGATGTCGCCGCGAACCGGCCGGAAGGCGCGCTCGCGGATGCCGCGCATCTCCTTGCCGAGGACCTTCAGCGACCCGCCGGTCACCGGCGTCAGGCCCGCGATGGCGCGCCCGATGGTGGTCTTGCCCGAGCCGCTCTCGCCGACGAGGCCGAGCACCTCGCCCGCGCGGATGCGCAGCGAGACGCCGTCGACCGCGACGAAGCCGGGACGGCCGAGCCGGCCGGGGTACTGGATCCGCAGGCCCTCGGCGGCGACGAGCGTCTCGGCCTCGGGGGCCTCGGCGCGCTCGACGGCGCGGACGCGGGCGCGCTCGACGCCCTGGCCCACGTGCGGGACGGCGGCGAGCAGCTTCCTCGTGTACTCGGCCTTCGGCGCCGAGAACAGCTCGGAGACCGTCGCCTCCTCGAGCAGCTCGCCCTGGTACATCACGGCGACGCGGTCGGCCAGATCGGCGACGACGCCCATGTTGTGGGTGATCAGCACGATCGAGGTGCCGAACTCGTCGCGGCACCGGCGGAGCAGGTCGAGGATCTCGGCCTGCACGGTCACGTCGAGAGCCGTGGTCGGCTCGTCCGCGACGATCAGGCCGGGATCCAGGACCAGGGCCATCGCGATGACGACGCGCTGCTTCTGGCCGCCCGAGAACTGGTGCGGGTAGTAGTCGACCCGCTTCTCCGGCTCCGGGATGCCGACGGTGCGGAGGACGTCGATCGCGCGCTTGCGCGCCTCCTTCTTCGAGACGGAGCCGTGGGCGCGCAGTCCCTCCGCGATCTGCCAGCCCACCGTGAAGACCGGGTTGAGGGCGGTTCCCGGCTCCTGGAAGACCATGGCGACGTCGGTGCCGCGCAGCTCCCGGAGGCGGGCCTTCGGCACGGAGACGACGTCGGTCGCCGCGCTGCCGTCCTTCTTCGAGAGCAGGACCACTCCGGAGGCGGTGGCCGTCTCGGGCAGGAGGCCGAGGATGGTCTTCGCGGTCACGGTCTTGCCGCTGCCGGACTCTCCGACGATCGCCAGGACCTCGCCGCGCTCGACGCGCAGGCTCACCCCGGCGACGGCGCGGACGGCGCCGCGGTCGCTCGCGAAGGCGACCTCGAGGTCGGTGATGTCCACGATCGGACGCGCTGAGGCGTCCCGGACGATGCGCTGGTCGCTCATCGCGTCTCCTCCACTCCGGCGACGGGGTCGTGCCCCGGCGTCTCCAGGCCGTCGGCGGCGAGGACGCCGCCCGGCACGACGGACGTCGCGGCGACGTCGCCGGCACCGGCGGCCACCGCGCGCCGACCGCGCAGGCGCGGGTCGGCGAGGTCGTTCAGGCTCTCGCCCACGAGGGTGATGCCCAGCACCACGAGCACGATCGCCAGGCCCGGGAAGACCGAGGTCCACCAGATGCCGCTCGTGACGTCCGACAGCGCCTTGTTGAGGTCGTAGCCCCACTCCGCGGCCGACGTCGGCTCGATGCCGAAGCCGAGGAAGCCCAGGCCCGCGAGGGTCAGGATCGCCTCGGAGGAGTTCAGCGTGAAGATCAGCGGCAGCGTGCGCGTCGCGTTCCGCAGGACGTGGCGGAACATGATCCGCGGCGTCGACGCTCCGATGACCTTCGCCGACTCGACGAAGGCGTCGCCCTTGATCCGCACTGTCTCGGCCCGGATCACGCGGAAGTACTGCGGGATGTAGACCACGGTGATCGAGACCGCCGCGGCGAAGATGCCGGCCCAGAGGTTCGACTGCCCGCCGGAGATGACGATCGACATCACGATCGCCAGCAGCAGGGTCGGGAACGCGTAGATCGCGTCGCAGATCACGACGAGCACGCGGTCGAGCCAGCCGCCGAGGTAGCCGGAGACGAGGCCGAGGAAGACGCCGAGGAAGATCGACAGGACCACGGCGACGACGATCACGAGGAACGCGGTCTGCGCTCCCCAGATCACTCGCGAGAGGACGTCGTAGCCGCCCACGGTGGTGCCGAGCAGATGCTCCGCGCTCGGCGGCTCCTGCGCGCCGAACGACTCGCCGCCCGAGCGCAGCTGCGAGTAGCCGTAGGGCGCGATGAGGGGCGCGAACAGGGCCACCAGCAGGAACGCGCCGGTGATGATCAGGCCGGTGACGAGCATCCCCCGCTGGAGGCCGACACTCTGCCGGAGCTGGTGGACGACCGGCAGACGGTCGACGAGACGGCGGCGCGGACGCGCCGGGGAGGTGGTGCTCATGCTCAGTACCTCACTCGCGGGTCGATGAGCGCCGCGATGACGTCGACGATGAAGTTGGTCAGCGCCACGATGACGGCGAGCAGGGCGACGATGCCCTGCACGGCCACGAAGTCGCGGGCCTGGAGGTACTCGGCGAGCTGGAAGCCGAGGCCCTTCCACTCGAAGGTGGTCTCGGTGAGGACGGCGCCGCCGAGCAGCAGGGCGATCTGCAGGCCGATCACAGTGATGATCGGGATGAGCGCCGGCCGGTAGGCGTGGGTGCGGACGAGCCGGAACTCGCTGACGCCGCGCGAGCGCGCCGCGTCCACGTAATCGGTTCCGAGCGTGCCGATCACGTTCGTGCGCACCAGGCGCAGGAAGATGCCCGCGGTGAGCAGGCCCAGTGCGACGGCGGGGAGCACCGCGTGAGAGAGCACGTCCGAGATCGCGGCCGGGTCGCCGGTCTGGATCGCGTCGATCAGGTAGATGCCGGTCTTGTTCTCGAGGAACTGGAGCGAGAGCTCGGTGCTCGTCGAGGCGCGCCCAGCGACGGGGAACCACTTCAGCCAGACGGAGAACACCAGCTTCAGCAGCAGGCCCGCGAAGAACACCGGGGTCGCGTAGCAGAGGATCGCGAAGATGCGCAGCACCGCGTCGGGCGTGCGGTCGCGGTGGTAGGCGGCGAGCATCCCGAGCGGGATGCCGACCAGGAACGCCACGATCAGGGCGTAGAAGGCGAGCTCGACCGTCGCGGCGCCGTAGGTGAGGAGCACCTCGGTGACGGGGCGGTTGTCGCTCAGGGTGGTGCCGAAGTCGCCGGTCAGCAGCTTGCCGAGGTACTCGAGGTACTGCACGATCAGCGGCCGGTCGTAGCCGGCGGCGGCTACGCGCTCGGCGAGCTGGTCCGCGGTCAGGCGGCCGCCGAGGGCCGCCGTGATCGGGTCGCCCGTGGAGCGCATGAGGAGGAACACCAGCGTCACGAGGATGAAGACGGTGGGGATGATGAGCAGGAAGCGGACGAGCAGGTAGCGCCCGAGTCCGCCCCCGGAGCCGCGCGGTCGCCGGGTGGGCGCCGTCGCCGCAGCCGTCGTGGCTGTCGTCACGTGATGCCTTTCGTGGAGAACGGCCGGCGCCTCCTATCGGGGAGGCGCCGGCCGCGAGGGGGGGTGGATCAGCCCTTGCTGAGTGCCGCGTAGCGGAACTTGAACGAGGCGTCGAGGGTGTCCTCGGCTCCGCTCACGGTGCTGCCGACGACCGCGACCTGCGAGCCCTGCAGGTAGGGGACGGTCGAGAGCTGCGCCGCGACCTTCTCCTGGATCTGCTCGATCAGCGCGGTGCGCGCGTCGGCGTCGGTGGTCGAGACCTGCTGCGCGATCAGGCTCTGCACCTCGGCGTCGTCGAAGTGGTTCGCGAGGAAGTTCTCCTTGATGAAGAACGGCGAGAGGTAGTTGTCGGCATCGGAGTAGTCGGGGAACCAGCCGAGCTGGTACGCCGGGTAGACGTCGCTCGAGCGGTCCTTCGAGTACTGCACCCACTCCGTGGTCTGCAGGTTCACGGTGAAGAGGCCGGTCGACTCCAGCTGGTCCTTGATCAGCGCGTACTCGTCGCCCGAGGACGGACCGTAGTGGTCGTTCGAGTACTGCAGGTTCAGGGTGACCGGAGCGGTGACGCCGGCGGCCTCGAGGGTCGCCTTCGCCTTGTCCGCGTCGGGCGCGCCGTTGCCGTCGCCGTAGAGCGACTTGAGCGGCTCGACCGCGCCGGTCAGGCCGGCGGGGACGTAGGAGTAGAGGGGGGTGTAGGTGCCCTTGTAGACCTGGTCGGCGATCTCGTCGCGGTCGATCAGGTCGGCGACGGCCTGGCGCACGGCGAGGGCCTTGGCGCTGTCGGCCTCGCCGGTGGTCGCGCCGAAGGGCTGGGTGTCGAAGTTGAAGACGATGTAGCGGATCTCGCCGCCGGGGCCGTCCACGACCTTGACCGTGTCGTTGCCGCGGAGGTCGTCGATGTCCGTCGCCGAGAGGCTGCGGAACGCGACGTCGATGTTCCCCTCCTGGATGTCCAGCTTGAGGTTGGACGAGTCCGCGTAGTACTTGACGTTGACGGTGTCCGTCTTCGCCTCGCCGAGAACGCCCTGGTAGTCCGGGTAGGCCTTGTACTGGATGAGGTTGTTCACGTCGTAGTTCGCGATCGTGTACTGGCCGGCGAAGGCGTCGCCCGAGACGATGTCGGCGTCCGCGGTCAGCTCGTCGGCCGAGAAGACCTCCTCGTCCACGATCGGGCCGGCGGGGCTCGAGAGGATCTGCGGGAAGGTCTGGTCGTTCTCGGACTTCAGCGTGAAGACCACGGTCGTGTCGTCCGGAGCCGCGACGCTGTCGAGGTTCGCCAGGAGCGAGGACGGGCCGTTCTCGGCCGCGATGCCGACCTGGCGGTCGAAGGAGAACTTCACGTCGGAGGAGGTGAGGTCGTGGCCGTTGGCCCACTTCAGTCCCTCCTTCAGCTTCACGGTGTACTCCGTGGGAGCGGTGAACTCCGCCGACTCGGCGATGTCGGGCTCGACGTCCGGGCTGCCGTAGGGGGTGTTCATCAGGAACGGGAACACCTGGTTCATCACGGCGAACGAGCCGTTGTCGTAGGAGCCCGCGGGGTCGAGCGTCGTGATCTTGTCGGTGGTGCCGATGGTCAGGGCCCCTCCGGCGCTGCCGCCGGCTGAGTCGTTCCCGCCGGCGGCGCAGCCCGTCAGCACGAGCGCGACCGCGGCGAAGCCTGCGGCGGCGGCCAGTGCACGGGTGCCGCGAGTGGATGCGGAATTCATCTCCGTCTGCCTCTTCCTGTCAAGGATGGGATGCGGGCGCGCTCCGGGCGCGCGGACTCTCGGGACACAGATCTCCTGTGGGCTGTGGCGTCACGACACTGGACGCCCGCATTGCTGTTCCTCATAGGTAACACAGTTGGAAGCGCTCTCCGAACCGGCACAGGCGTGCGGCCGATTTCTTCACACGACCGCAACACGCTCACTCCGAGCGCAGCGCCCGCTTCTCGCGCTCGAGCTCGACCAGTCGCACCTGCACCGCGCGCGCCATCACCGGATCGGCGGACGCGCGCTGGAGCGCCCCGCGCAGCTCGGCGATCTCGCGGAGCAGGTCGCGCTCGATGAGCGAGATCGCCACGTCGCGGGAGTAGCGGGCGAGCCCCTCCTCGTCGGCGGCCGGGATCGGCGCCACCGCGAGCTGGCGCACCAGCGAGGCGAAGGGGCCGGGGACGTCGTCGGCGACGTGCTCGACCCAGTCGCGGTCCTCCGCCCGCTCGAGGTTCGCGACCACGGCGTCGCGGACCACGCGGAGGGTCTCGTTGGTGACCGCCGCGTGCGCCGCCCGGGCCAGGAGCTCCGGACCCATCGCCTGCGGAAGCTGGAGCATCGCCATCAGCGCCTCGCGCTCGATGCGCGTGACGACGTCGACGGGGAGGTCGGCGATGCGCGCGCCGAGGGGCGCCTCGGCCGCGGACGATTCGCCGCCGCCCCGCCCGCCCTGCTGGTCGCGGCCCTCGGGTCCGGAGGAGCGGGGCCGGGATCCGGCGGAGCGCACGGCGGAGTTGACCTCGGCCATGTCCAGGCCGAGCATCCGGGCGAGCTCGCGGGAGTAGCCGGGCCGCAGCGCCGGGTCGCGGATCTCGGCGACGACCGGGGCGGCCGCGCGCAGAGCCGCGATCCGGCCCTCGACCGTCTCGAGGTCGTAGCGGTCCAGCAGCTGCCGGATCACGAACTCGAACATCGGCTTCTTGTCGTCGATGAGGCGGCGGACGGCGTCGTCTCCGCGGTTCAGGCGGAGGTCGCAGGGGTCCAGGCCCTCGGGCGCGACGGCGACGAAGGTCTGCGCGGCGAAGCGGTGCTCCTCCTGGAACGCGCGCATCGCCGCCTTCTGGCCCGCCGCGTCGGGGTCGAAGGTGAAGACGACCTCGCCGACGCCGCTGTCGTCGCCCAGCACCCGGCGCAGCACCTTGATGTGGTCGACGCCGAAGGAGGTGCCGCAGGTGGCGACCGCGGTGGTGACGCCGGCGAGGTGGCAGGCCATGACGTCCGTGTAGCCCTCGACGACGACCACCCGGTGCCCGCGGGAGATGTCCCGCTTGGCGAGGTCGAGCCCGTAGAGCACCTGGGACTTGTGGTAGACGGGCGTCTCGGGGGTGTTGAGGTACTTGGGGCCCTTGTCCTCCTCGAGGAGGCGGCGGGCGCCGAAGCCGACGGTCTGGCCGGTCACGTCGCGGATCGGCCAGACGAGGCGGCCGCGGAAGCGGTCGTAGACGCCGCCGCGGTTGTTGCTGCTGACCAGGCCGGCCGTGGTCAGCTCCTCCTCCGAGAAGCCGCGGCGCTTGAGCGCGGTCGTGAGCCCGTCCCAGCCGTCGGGTGCGAAGCCGACGCCGAAGCGGTCGGCGGCGGCGCGGTCGAAGCCCCGCTCGCCGAGGAAGCGCCGGCCGACGTCGGCGCCCGGGGTCGCGAGCTGCTCGCGGAAGTACTCCTCCGCGGCGTCGTTCGCGGCGAGGAGGCGCGCTCGCCCGCCGGTCTCGGGCGCGCGGCCGTCGCCGTCCTCGTACTGCAGCGGGAAGCCGATCCGCCCGGCGAGGCGCTCGACGGTCTCGCTGAACGAGCTGTGGTCCATCTTCATGATGAAGCTGTAGACGTCGCCCGACTCCTGGCAGCCGAAGCAGTGGTAGAAGCCGGCCTGCGGGCGGACGTGGAAGCTGGGGCTGCGCTCGTCGTGGAAGGGGCAGAGGCCCTTCAGCGAGCCGATGCCGGCCGACTTCAGCGTGACGTACTCGCCGATCACGTCGCCGATGTTCACCCGCGCCTTGACCTCCTCGACATCTGACTGTCGGATCCGAGGCATGGGGTCCATCGTATCGGCCGCCGGGGCCGCCGAGCCGGGGTGGGGAGAACTGCACCAGGGCGGCGCGGATCACCCCGGAGACCTGTGATCGGCCCCGCACCCCGAGATCAGGGTCATCCCTGATCCGCACCCGCCCGCCGTCTCCGAGAATCGACCCATGCCCCCTGCCGCCTCCCGCCCGCCTCTCCTGCGTGCTCTGCTCGTCGCCCTGCTCGGCGGTCTCGTCCTGGGCGGGCTCACCAGCCTGCTGCAGGGCTCCCTCCCGCCGTCGGTGAGCTCGTTCGCCAACTCCTCCGGGGGCTGGTCCATGCTCGTGTTCGCGCTCGTGCGCCTCGGCGGCGCCCGACCGGCGGCGGCGACCGCTCTCGGCCTGCTGAGCTTCTGGGCGCTGCTCGAGGGCTACGACCTGGTGACCGCGGCGCGCGGCTTCGGCTACTCGCCTCCCTTCACGGACGTCTTCTGGCTGCTCGCCGTCCCCGCCGGGCCGATCCTGGGCGCCGCCGCCGCGCTCACTCTCCACGGCTCGAGGACGTGGCGCGTCCTGGCCGTCGCGCCGCTCTCGGGCGTGCTGATCGGCGAGGGCGTCTGGGCGCTGGGCGCGGTCGCCGACACCACGAGTCCGGTGTACTGGTGGCTCCAGATCGTCCTGGGCGCAAGCTTCCTCGTCCTGGCCGTCGTGCGGAGGAGGCCGCGGGCACTCGTCTCGCTCGCGGCGCTCGGCGTCACCGCGGCGGCCGCCGTCGCCTTCTCCGTCGTCTACTCCGCGCTGTGAACCGTTCGAGAGGGTCGTCGCGGACCCTCCGCGCACTCGCGGGTTCCGCCCTCCTCCTGGCCCTCGCAGGGTGCACCACCACGGCGGACACCCCGGTCGCGCCGCCGTCGTCCGCCTCCGTGCCGTCGTCGGCGTCCTCCGCCACCCCTCCTCCGATCGACGTCTCCGCCGAGCTGGCCGCGCTCGAGAACGAGTTCGACGCCCGGATCGGCGTCAGCGCCGTCGACACCGGCTCGGGTCGCCGGGTCGATCACCGGGCCGACGAGCGCTTCGGCTTCGCCTCGAGCCTCAAAGTCCTCGCCGCGGCGGAGTTCCTGCGCACCGTCCCCGCCGCCGAGCGGGACGAGGTGGTCACCTGGACCGTCGCCGACGTCGAGGCGGCGGGCTACTCCCCCGTCACGGAGGAGACCACCGCCACCGGCCTGCCGCTGTCGCAGCTCGCCGAGGCGGCCGTCCGCCGGAGCGACAACACAGCGCTGAATCTCGTGCTCCGGCGCCTCGGCGGACCCTCCGCCCTCGACCGTGGACTCGAGGCTCTCGGCGACACCACCACCGAGGTGGTGAACGAGGAGCCCGCGCTGAACACGATCGAGCCCGGCAGCACCGAGGACACCACCACCCCGGCCGCGTTCACGGCGGACCTCGCCGCGGTCGCCACAGGTGACGTGCTGTCCGCGGAGGACCGGGCGCTCCTGCTCGACTGGATGAGCGGCAACGCGACCGGCGACACTCTCGTCCGGGCGGGCGCTCCGGCCGGCTGGAGCGTCGCGGACAAGTCCGGGGGCGCCGGCGGGATCCGCAACGACGTCGCCGTGGTGACGCCTCCCGGGCGGGACGCGGTCGTGCTGTCGATCCTCTCGACGCGCAACGACCCCGAGGCGGACTACGACGACGCGCTGGTCGCCCGCGCCGCGGCCGTCGTGCTGGGAGCCCTGCGGTAGCGTCCGCCCGGCGTCAGCAGTGCCGGTTCACGTAGCCCGCTGCGCCACGGGGGACGACGTCGCGGTCGCGGAGGGTGACCGAGATGCTCCGGCCCTGCGCGGCGCAGGCCTCGGAGTAGGCGGACCGGCCGTTGTCGGTGTACTCGATCTCGTAGACCTGGCGCCCGTAGACGTCCGTGTACGCCGCGCACTCGTCGTAGACCTGGCACTCCTCGACGACGGCGAAGTCGAAGCCGACCGTCCTCTTCCCGGCAGCGGCGAGGTCGGCTCCGTTCTTCTGGCCGATCGCCAGGCCGGAGCGGTGAGCGCGCGCCGTCAGGAGGGTGGCGAACGCCAGCGCCTGCGACTTCGTCAGCCTCCCGCCCGAGCGGGTGTAGCTGTCCAGATTGTCGGCCTCGACGGCGTCGAAGCCGTCCTCGGCGCAGCCGTCGATCCAGGCGCCGACGATCGCGAGCAGAGCGGTCCGCTTCGCGGCGGTCGAGACGTCGAAGAGGTACTCGTCCGGCCAGCCCGGATCGGCGAGGGGCTTCCCGTCCGCTCGCCTCACCAGGAGCTCGGGGTGCCGCTTCGCGAAGGCGGCGCTCTCGCCGGGCTGGGTCTGGAAGGCGTTCACGTAGCAGATGCTGTAGCGGCCGGCGGCGGGCGCGTCCGTGCGGTCGCGGTCGACGATGGTGACGCTCGACGCCGGAGCGTAGGCGCCTCCCAGCTGGTAGTCGAGAACGCCGTTCGCGGGAGGGAGCAGCGGTGCCGCCGAGGCCGCGGCGGGCTGGATCAGCAGCAGCCCCGCGACGACCAGGGCGAGGAGGCCGAGACGGGGCCGACGCGGCCTCATCCGGGAGCTCCCGGCGTGCGCCCTGCGGCTCGCACGCCCGTGGCCGCCGGCAGCGCGCCGAGTGCGAGCTCGCCGATGACCGCGATGCGGTCCGCCGGTGCTCCGTCGCGGGCCTGCGTCGACATCCCGCTGAGCACGGCGACGACGAAGGCGGCGACGGATCCGGCGTCCGTCTCCGGCGGCACGTCGCCCTCCTCGATCCCGCGCTCGACTCGTGCGGCGACGAGCGCCTCCATCTCGCGGCGACGGGCCTCGAGCCGCGGCTCGCTCAGCACGAAGCAGCCGGCAGGAGTGCCGGGCGCGGAGTACCCCTCCGCGCTGACTCGGACGACGGCGGCGACGGCCTCGCGCGCCGTCGGCCGGTGCGAGTACAGCATCGGCTTGCTCATCCCCGACCGTGCCGCGATGCGGTCGACCCGCGCTCCCGCCAGCCCGTGCGCCGCGAACTCCTCCGTCGCCGCCTCGAGGATCAGCTGTCGTGTCCGCTCCGCTCCCACGCCCTCACCGTACCCGCCGACCCGCGCCCCTCCGCGCCTCGCGGTGCGGCGCCCTCCCCGCCCTCCGAGCCGACCGGCCGACCCGCACGCCAGCGCATCGCCTCAGACGGACGCACCCGGCTCCCTGGAACCCGCCATCCCGCAAGCCGACCGCGGTGACGCCTGGCGGTGACCGGCGTGCCCCGGCACCGCCGACCAGCCGATCCGCGTGCCAGCGGATCGCCCTAGGCGGACACACCCCGCTCCCTGGAACGCACCACCTCGACAAGCCGACCGCGCCACGCCGGGCAGGGACCGGCGTGGAATCGAGCACCGCCGACCGCGCCACGCCGGCCGAGAACCGGCGTGCCACCGGCACCGCCGAACGGCCGATCCGCGTGCCAGCGGATCGCCCTAGGCGGACGCACCCCGCTTCACGAAACGCACCACGTCGCCAAGCCGACCGCGCCACGCCGGGCAGGGACCGGCGTGGAATCGAGCACCGCCGACCGCGCCACCCCGGGCAGGGACCGGCGTGGAATCGAGCACCGCCGACCGCGCCGAGCCGGGCAGAGACCGGCGTGCCACCGGCACCGCCGAACGGCCGATCCGCGTGCCAGCGGATCGCCCTAGGCGGACGCACCCCGCTCCCTGGAACGCACCACCCCGCGAAGCCGACCGCGCCACGCCGGGCGAGGACCGGCGTGCAATCGAGCACCGCCGAACGGACGATCCGCGTAACAGCGGATCGCCCTAGGCGGACGCACCCCGCTCCCTGGAACGCACCACCTCGACAAGCCGACCGCGGTGACGCCGAGCAGGGACCGGCGGCACAGCTGAGCCGGGCGCCGCCCGGCTCAGCGCATCAGCACAGCCTCTCGAACCAGGCGAGGGCGCTCTGGTCGGTGAGGTTGGCGACCTGGTCGACGACGACGCGGCGGCGGGCGTCGTCGTCGGGGGCGGCGTGCCAGTCCTCGGCGAAGCCGGGCTCGAGGGTTCCCGGGCCGCGGTCGAGGAGGGTGTCGGCGAGGCGGGTGAGGACCACGCGCTGCTGGGTGTAGATGGGCTGGCGGGTGTTCCGCGACATCACGAACGTCGCGACGATCCCCTTGAGCACGGCGATCTCGGCCTGCTGCTCGCGGGGGACGACGACGTGGCCGCCGAAGCGGACGAGGTCGGGGTGCTGGTACGCCTCGCGGGTGGCCTCGGTGGCGGCGGCGGCGAAGCGGCCGATGAGCTGGCTGGTGAGGTTCTTGAGCCGGGCCTGGTCGCGGCGGGAGCCGTCCCAGGAGGAGACCCACACGTCGAGCGAGTCGAGACGGTCGAAGGCGGCGACGAGCTCGTCGTGTCCGACCTCCCCGCCGACCCAGGAGTGCATCGACTGCACGAGGTCCTCGTGGTCGGCGCGGGAGCCGAGTGCTTCGACGTCGATGTAGCCGGAGACCACCGCGTCCTCGAAGTCGTGCACGGAGTACGCGATGTCGTCCGAGAGGTCCATCACCTCGGCTTCGATGCAGCGCACCCCCTCGGGGGCGCCCTCGCGCATCCAGGCGAACGCGGGAGCGTCGTCGGCGTAGAACCCGAACTTGGCTCGCCCCGACGGGTCCGCGACCGAGCGCGTGTCGGGCCAGGGGTACTTGCAGCTCGCGTCGATGCTGGCGCGGGTGAGGTTCAGCCCGTAGGGGCGGGCGTCGTCGCCGAACACCTTCGGCTCGAGCCGCGTGAGCAGCCGGAAGGTCTGCGCGTTGCCTTCGAAGCCGCCGATCCCCTCGGCCCAGGTGTTGAGCGCGCGCTCGCCGTTGTGCCCGAACGGCGGATGCCCGATGTCGTGCGCGAGGCAGGCCGTGTCGACGACGTCGGGGTCGAGGTCGAGGCTCGTGGCGAGCTCCCGGCCGATCTGCGCCACCTCGAGCGAGTGGGTCAGGCGGTTGCGCGCGAAGTCGACGCCCGCCGTGGGGCTGAGCACCTGGGTCTTCGCGGCCAGGCGGCGGAGCGCGCTGGAGTGGAAGAGCCGGGCGCGGTCGCGGGCGAAGTCGGAGCGGCGGGTCGAGTGGTCCTCCGGCAGGAATCGCTCGGTGTCGACGAGCGAGTACCCCCAGAGCGCGCGGTCATCCACCGCTGTTGTGGATCTCGGCGGCCGAGACCGCGTCGCGCTGCCCGGCGTCGAGCTCGCGGGACTCGAGCCAGCGGTCCGGGAGGGAGGGGACCTTGGGCGAGCCGGCGCGGCCCCGCTGCCCCTCGGCCGCCTCGCCCGGATAGGGCTGCGTCCAGTCGAGCGTCGCCAGGAGCTCGTCGAGCTGCGCGAGCGACTCGACGGTGGCCAGGCGAGCGCGGAGGTCGCCGCCGACGGCGTAGCCCTTGAAGTACCAGGCGACGTGCTTGCGGATGTCGCGGCAGCCGCGCTCCTCGCTCTCGAAGAAGTCGACGAGCAGCTCCGCGTGGCGGCGGAACGCCTCGGCGACCTGTCCGAGCGAAGGGCGGAACCGCTCGTCGGAGCCGGCGAACCCGGCGGCGAGGTCGCCGAACAGCCAGGGGCGCCCGAGGCAGCCGCGACCGACGACGACTCCGTCGCAGCCCGTCTCGGCCATCATCCGCAGCGCGTCCTCGGCCGACCAGATGTCGCCGTTGCCCAGCACGGGCACGCTCGTGACCGTCTCCTTGAGCGTGGCGATCGCCGACCAGTCGGCGTGCCCGCTGTAGAACTCGGAGGCGGTGCGCGCGTGCAGCGCGATCGACGCGACCCCGGCGCCCTCGGCGGCACGGGCGGCCTCGAGGTAGGTGAGGTGGTCCGGGTCGATGCCCTTGCGCATCTTGACGGTGAGCGGGACGTCGCCGGCGGCCTTCACGGCGCCCTCGACGATCTGCCGGAACAGCGGGAGCTTCCACGGCAGGGCCGCTCCCCCGCCCTTCCGGGTGACCTTGGGCACGGGGCAGCCGAAGTTGAGGTCGATGTGGTCGGCCCGGTCCTCGGCGACGAGCATGGTGACCGCTTCGGCGACCGTGACCGGGTCCACTCCGTAGAGCTGGATCGAGCGCACCGACTCGCTGGGGTGGTGGCGGATGAGGCGCATCGACTCCGGCGTGCGCTCGACGAGCGCGCGGGAGGTGATCATCTCGCTCACGTAGAGGCCGTTGCCGAACTCGCGGCAGAGGCGGCGGAACGCCGTGTTGGTGATGCCCGCCATGGGGGCGAGCACCACCGGCGCGTCGAGTTCGAGGGGGCCGATCCGGAGCGCCGGCGCGGTGCGCGCGGGCGGGGCGGCCGTGAGAGTGGAGGACATCGGTATCGATTCTCCCAGATCCTGTGTTGGGGAAGGCGGAGTGACGAGCAGAGAGGTGGAGAGATGAACGAGAGCACACCTGTGGAGGACGGTTCGCAGCGGCTGGAGGCGGACGCGTCCGCCCGCGGCCTGGCGGTCGAGATCGTGGAGAGGCCCGCTGCCGGCAGCCTGCACGAGGCGGCCGCGCTGCTCGGCATCGAGCCCGGCGACATCGTGAAGTCGCTCGTGGTGAAGCGCCACGACGGCGGCTACCTGTTCGCCCTCGTCCCCGGCGGGCGGCAGATCGCGTGGCCGAAGCTGCGCGCGGTGGTCGGAGTGAACAAGCTCCGCCTCCCGGACGAGACGGCCGCCCTCGAGGCGACCGGCTACCGGCGCGGCACCATCACCCCGATCGGGTCCACGACGGCCTGGCCGGTCTACGCCGACGAGCGGATCCTCGGCCGCCGCGTCGCGATGGGAGCCGGCGCCGACGGGCGCAGCGCCTTCGTCGACGCGGACGCCCTCGTGGCCGCCTACGGCGCGACCGTCGCCGACATCACCGTGGAGGAGCCTCCGCGGTGATCGGCGGCACCTCGGCCTGCGCTTCCGCGGCCTGCGGCACGGCGCAGACGCCGTCCTCGCACAGCGGCCCGCCGGAGTCGCCGAGCATCTCGAACGGCCCGCTCACGCGACGGCCGCCCGCTGCTCCAGCACGTGCTCGAGGACCTCGGTGAACGCCGCCGGCTCCTGGGCGCCGGAGACGCCGAAGCGCCCGTCGAGGACGAAGAACGGCACCCCCGAGATCCCGTACTCGCGGGCCTGCGCGATGTCGGACTGCACCCGCCCAAGGTAGCGCCGGTCCTCGAGAGCGCGGCGCGTCTCCGCCGGGTCGAGCCCGACCTCGCCGGCGAGCGAGGCGAGCACCTCCGGATCGGCCAGGTCGCGGCCCTCGACGAAGTACGCGCTCAGGAGACGCTCGACGAGCTCGAGCTGCAGTCCGTTCTCCTTGGCGTGGTGGAGCGCCTGGTGGGCGGTGACCGTCTTGACGTGGCGCACCGACTCGAAGTGGTAGTCGAGGCCGACACTCGCCGCGATCGCCGTGACGGAGTCGAGCATCTGCTGCGCCTGCGCCTCCGGGATGCCCTTGTGCTCGGCGAGGAACGCCGCCTCTCCCCCGCGGTAGTCCTCCGGCGTGTCCGGCGAGAGCTCGAAGCTGCGGTACTCCACGACGACCTCCGGAGCCTCGGGGTGCGCGGCGCGGAAGGCCTCGAGCCCGCGCTCGAACCGGCGCTTCCCGATGTAGCACCAGGGGCAGGCGATGTCGGACCAGACGTCGACGGACAGGGGGCTCGGCTCAGCACTCACCCCCAGGACAACGGAGGGGGCGCCCCGCTATTCCTGCAGCACGCGGACGAGCTCGTCCACGTCGGACTCGTCGTTCCAGAGGTGGAAGGCGATGCGGAGCCGGCCGCCGCGGCCCGAGACGCGCAGACCCGCGGCCTGCAGCAGCTCCAGGTCCGCTCCCCCCTCGTCCGGCCAGGACACGAGCGCCCGGTGCTGAGGCTCCCGGTCAAGCCGCTCGCACAGCAGGTCGCCGAGGCCGGAGGCGTGCGCCCAGACCGCGTCGAGGTCGAGCGAGCGGAACAGAGCGAGCGACGCCTCGGCGCCGGCGAACGCCTGCCAGGCCGGCGATACGTCGAAGCGGCGGGCGTTCTCGGCCAGGTGCATGGCCGGTCCGTAGCAGGACGACCACACGTCCTCCCCCGAGTACCAGCCCGCCTGCACGGGGACGAGCTCGGCCGCGTAGGCGGGCGAGACGGTGAGGAACGCCACTCCGCGCGGCGAGCACAGCCATTTGTAGGCGTGGGTGAGGGTCGCGTCGAAGCGGGAGGCGTCGACCGGCAGGACGCCGGCCGCCTGCGTGAGGTCGCACGCGGTCCGCACTCCGTGGCGCGCGGCCGCCTCGAGGACGGCGTCGAGATCGGCGAGCGCTCCGCTGCTGGACTGCACGGCGGAGAAGACGACGAGGTCGTCCCCGTCGTCGACGGAGTCGGCCAGCGCCTCGAGCGCGACGGAGCGCACGGTCACTCCGCGGTGCGCGTGGGCGAGGAAGGGGAACACGATGGAGGAGAAGTCGCCGTCCACGCAGAGCACGCGGGCCCCGTCGGGCAGCGAGGCGGCGAGCACGGCGGCCATGGCGGACGTCTGCGAGCCGATCGCGACCCGGTCGACCGGGACGCCGGCGATCGCGGCGAACGAGGCCCGCGCGCGCTCGGCGACAGCGCCGTAGGCGGCGGCCGTGCTCGCCCCGGACGACCAGCCGTCGAGGTCCGCCCGCAGCGCCTCGACGGTCTCCCGCGGCGGCAGGCCGAGGGTGCAGGCGTTGTGGAAGCCGCGGGCACCGGCGAAGCGCGCGCGCAGGTCGGCGGAGTTCGGCAGTGCGGTGCTCACCTCTCGAGGATGACGCTCCGGAGCCGGATCGCCAAGACCGGGGAGCGACCGGGCGCGTCGGCGGCGGGCCCGGTCAGCGGGCGGCGAGGGCGTGCGCCTGCTCGAGCACGGCGACGACCTCGCGGGCCTCGCGGACGTCGACCGGCGAGGGAGCGCCGTCCAGGAGCGACCGCGCGACCTGCTCGAGGAACGCGGCGTATCGTCCCCGCTCACTCGGCACGGGGTGTGCGCCGGAGTCGTCGACGAGGACGCCCCATCCCTCCGGCGCGACCTCGCCGAAGCCGTCATCGTCCGGTCGGGCGCCGCCGGTGCGGAGCGCGGTCTCCTGCGGATCGAGACCGTCGACGCTGAAGGCGGCGCGGGTGCCGAGCACGCGGAAGCGGGGGCCGGTCGCCCGGGCGACGCGGCTCATGGTGAGGTGGGAGCGGACGCCGCTGTGATGCAGGAGCGAGACGAACGCGTCGTCCTCGCTCGCCGAGCCCTCGTGGACGGTCCGGGTCTCGGCCGCCGTGACGACCGCCGGGCCGAACAGCAGCAGCGCCTGGTCGACCAGGTGGCTGCCGAGATCGAAGAGGATCCCGCCACCCTCGGCCGGACCCGTCTCGCTCTGCCACCGGCCCGTCTTCGGCGCGCTCCAGCGCTCGAAGGTCGACTCGAAGCGGAGGACCTCGCCGAGGACCCCTTCGCCCAGGAGGCGGCGGAGCGTGAGCAGATCGGCGTCCCAGCGCCGGTTCTGGAAGACGAAGACGGGCGCACCGCTCCGCACGGAGGCGGCGATGATCGCGTCCGCGTCGGCCGCGCTCGGTGCGAAGGGCTTGTCGATCACGACGGCGACACCGGCCTCGAGCACCCGGACGGCCTGCTCCCGGTGCACCGACGGCGGCGAGGCGAGCACGACCAGCTCCGGCCGCTCGGCGAGCACCGCGTCGAGGTCGGGCACGATCCGGGCGTCCGGATGCGCGGCAGCGGCCGCGGCCCTCCGACCGGCGTCGCGGGTGGAGACGGCGACGACCTCGAAAGCGGGATCCGCCGCGAGGAACGGACCGTGGAAGACGCTGCCGGCGAGCCCGAAGCCGACGATCCCGGCCCGGATCACGAGGAGGCCCCCGGCACGTCGACCGCGCCGCCGAAGCGGCGGGAGCGGCCGGAGTAGTGCTCGATCGCGTCCCAGAGGTCGGTCCGCGTGAAGTCCGGCCAGAGCCGGTCGAGGAACACCATCTCGGCGTAGGCGCTCTGCCAGAGCAGGAAGTTGCTGGTGCGCTGCTCGCCGGAGGAGCGCACGAAGAGGTCGACGTCCGGCATCTCGGGCACGTAGAGCGCCCGGGCGATCGTCTTCTCGGAGATGCCGGAGGGCTTGAGCCGCCCTAACTGGACCTCGGCGGCGAGCCGCTGCACCGCGTCGGCGATCTCGGTGCGCCCGCCGTAGTTGACGCACATGGTGAGCGTCAGCACGTCGTTGTCCGCGGTCATCCGCTCGGCGAACTGCAGCTCGTTGATCACCGACGCCCACAGGCGCGGCTTCCGGCCGGCCCAGCGGATGCGCACGCCCCACTCGTTGAGCTGATCGCGGCGGCGGTGCAGCACATCGCGGTTGAAGCCCATCAGGAAGCGCACCTCCTCGGGCGAGCGCTTCCAGTTCTCGGTCGAGAACGCGTAGACGCTGAGGTGCTTCACGCCGATCTGGATCGCTCCGGCCACGACGTCCAGCAACGCCGTCTCGCCGCGCTTGTGCCCCTCGATCCTCGTCAGGCCGCGGGAGTTCGCCCAGCGGCCGTTCCCGTCCATCACGATGGCGACGTGCCCTGGAACGGCCTTCCGCGGGATCGCAGGCGGGTGGATCCCGGTCCAGTCGAGGGGGCGGTACGGCTCGGCGTCCTTGTGGGTGAAGGGCTTCATCGGGTGACGTGCTCCAGGGATCTCAGACCGCGTTCGAGGTGGAACTGCGTGTAGGCGGCGACCACTCCGCTCGCCCGCGACCGCGTGGTCGGCTCGGTGGTCTCGGCGTGGGCCCAGTCTCCCGTGAGCAGCGCACCCAGCAGGACCACGACCTCCGGAGCGACCCGCGGTGCTCCGGGCGGCGTGCAGTCGGCGCAGACGACGCCTCCGAGCTGCACCACGACCGCGCCGTGAGGCCCGGGGGCGCCGCAGCGCGCGCAGTCCTCGAAGCTGGGCGCCCAGCCCGCGATCGAGAGCGCCCGCAGGAGGTAGGAGTCGAGCGTCAGCACCGGCTCGTGCTCGTGCTTCGAGAGCGATCGCAGGGCCCCGACGAGCAGCAGGTACTGCTGCAGGGAGGCGTCCGCGTCGGTGAGGCGGTCCGCCGTCTCGACCATCGCGCTCGCGGCCGTGTAGCTGTCGTAGTCGGCGGCGATCAGCGCACCGTAGGCGCCGAGCGACTCGGCCTGCGTGACGATGTCGAGGCTCCGGCCCTCGTAGAGCTGGAGGTCGGCGACCATGAACGGCTCGAGCCGCGAGCCGAACTTGGAGCCGGTCTTGCGCACGCCCTTCGCCACCGCGCGGATCTTGCCGTGGCTGCGCGAGAGCAGCGTCACGATGCGGTCGGCCTCGCCCAGCTTGTGCGTGCGGAGCACCACGGCTTCGTCGCGATAGGTGGGCATCCTCCGATTATCCCCCCGACCCCCGACACCCGGCTGGCAGCCCGGCCGGGGCAGGGCCCGCGCCGTGGAACGATGTCCGGGTGGCAGCCTCCCTCTTCGAGATCCCGGCCTGGGCCGACCTGCTCGCGATCGCCATCGGCTGCCTCCAGGGCGCGATGTTCGCGGGCGAGTTCCGCGACCGCCGGATCGACCTGCTCGGTGTCACGATCATCGGCACGGCCACCGGCCTCGGCGGCGGCGTGCTCCGCGATCTGCTGCTCCAGACGCCCCTGGTGGCCCTGCACACCGACGCGTACCTGATCGTCGCGGTGACCGCCTCCCTGCTCGGGATGCTGCTCCAGCACCTGCTGAACCGGGTCGACGGGACGATCACCGCCCTCGACGCGCTGACCCTCGGGCTCTTCGGCGCGATCGGCACCACGAAGGCCCTGTCGCTCGGCGTGCCGGAGGTGCCGGCCGTGTTCGTCGGCACCGTCTCGGCCGTCGGCGGATCCGTCGTCCGCGACATCCTGCTGAACCGGCCGATCGCGCTGATGCACGTCGGCTCGCTCTACGCGGTCGCCGCCTCGGTGGGCACGGGCGTCCTGGTCCTCGCGCTGCGCTTCGGAGTGACGATCGACTTCGCCGCGCCGCTCGCGGTGGGCGTGACCACGGTCATCCGCCTGCTCGCGGTCCGCTACGGCTGGAGCCTGCCCGAGCAACGCGCGCTCAGCGGGGTGCCGCGCCTGCGCTGGCGCCGCCGGACCTAGCGGCGGCCGACCCGGACGCAGGGAGCGGAGTCCCGCGCGGTCCGCGCACGGGAACGCCGGGGGAGCCGCGACGCGTCACGGCTCCCCCGGCGGGGATCGGGCCCGATCAGGCGGAGGCGCCGGCCAGCTCGCGGACCGGGACCTCCTCGCGCAGGGCGCGGTTGACGGCAGAGACGATGGCCTTGAGGGAGGCGGTCGAGATGTCGGCGTCCACGCCCACGCCCCACAGGGTGCGGCCGTTCACCGTGCACTCGACGTACGAGGCGGCCAGCGCGTCGCCGCCGGCGCTGAGCGCGTGCTCGACGTAGTCGAGGACCCGGACCTCGACGCCCTGCTGCTCCAGCACGGCCTCGAAGGCGTTGATCGGGCCGTTGCCCCGCGAGCTGGCCGAGACGCGCTCGTCGCCCACCCGGAGGACCGCGTCCAGCGCGATGCTGCCGCCCAGATCGCTCGACGTGTTCGTGCGCAGCAGCTCGAAGCGGCCCCACTTCTCGTCGGCGCGCTCGGCGGGCGCCGGCAGGTACTCGTCCTGGAACACCGTCCAGATCTGCTCGCTCGTGACCTCGCCGCCCTCGGCGTCGGTCTTGGCCTGCACGACGCCCGAGAACTCGATCTGCAGCCGGCGCGGCAGGTCGAGCGCGTGGTCCGTCTTCAGCAGGTACGCGACTCCGCCCTTGCCGGACTGCGAGTTGACGCGGATGACCGCCTCGTAGGAGCGGCCCAGGTCCTTCGGGTCCACCGGCAGGTAGGGCACGGCCCAGGTGAGCTCGTCGACGCTGCGGCCGGTCCGCTCGGCCTCGGCCTGCATCGCCTCGAAGCCCTTCTTGATGGCGTCCTGGTGCGAGCCGCTGAAGGCGGTGAAGACCAGGTCGCCCGCCCAGGGGCTGCGCTCGGGCACGGGCAGCTGGTTGCAGTACTCGGCGGTGCGCTTGATGCCGTCCATGTCGCTGAAGTCGATCTGCGGGTCGATCCCCTGGGTGAACAGGTTCACGCCCAGCGCGACCAGATCGACGTTGCCGGTGCGCTCGCCGTTGCCGAAGAGGCAGCCCTCGATCCGGTCCGCGCCGGCCAGGTAGCCCAGCTCGGCCGCCGCCACGGCCGTGCCGCGGTCGTTGTGGGGGTGCAGCGACAGCACGATGTTCTCGCGCTGCGCGAGGTTGCGGCTCATCCACTCGATCGAGTCTGCGTAGACGTTCGGGGTGGCCATCTCGACGGTGGCGGGCAGGTTCAGGATGACCTTGCGCTCGGGAGTCGGCTCGAAGACCTCGACGACCCGGTCGCAGATCTCGCGGGCGAAGTCGAGCTCGGTGCCGGTGTAGCTCTCGGGCGAGTACTCGTAGTAGACGGCCGTGCCGGGGACGGTCGACTCCATCTCGCGGCACTTGCGGGCGCCGGCCAGCGCGATGTCGATGATGCCCTGACGGTCCTTGCGGAACACGACCTCGCGCTGCAGCACGCTCGTGGAGTTGTAGAGGTGCACGATCGCCTGGCGCGCGCCGCGGATCGACTCGTAGGTGCGCTCGATCAGGTGGTCGCGGGCCTGGGTCAGCACCTGGATGGTGACGTCCTCGGGGATCGCGCCCTCCTCGATGAGGCTGCGCACGAAGTCGAAGTCGGTCTGGCTCGCGCTCGGGAACCCGACCTCGATCTCCTTGTAGCCCATCCGGACCAGCAGATCGAACATGATGCGCTTGCGCTCGGGGCTCATCGGGTCGATGAGCGCCTGGTTGCCGTCGCGGAGGTCCACGGCGCACCAGCGGGGCGCGGCGGTGATGCGCTTCGACGGCCAGGTGCGGTCGGGCAGGTCCACGGCGATCAGCTCGTGGAAGGGACGGTACTTGCCGATCGGCATGGGCGACGGCTTCTGGTTGTTCAGCATGAGGTGCTCTCCCGGCGCAGTGGTGCGCACGTGTCTGTTCTCGCTCGTGACCGATCCCGCTCGCGTGCGGCTCCGCTGGTGGGCGGTGCCGGTCGGGCGGTCTCGCGGGGATCCGGATGCGGATCGACCTCGCGGGCGAGGGATGGTTCAGCCGACGACGGACTCCGCGACGAGGATGGCCTGAGGATCAGATCTCGTCGCGGCGGAGAAGGAGGAGCTGTCCGAAGCGCACCCGGTCAGGGTAGCACCGCCCCCGCGGCGCGTCACCCCGGCGTCCCGCGCTAGGAGACCAGGCCGTTCTCGTAGGCGTAGACCACCAGCTGCACGCGGTCGCGCAGGCCGAGCTTGCCGAGGGTGCGGCTGATGTGCGTCTTCACCGTCGCCTCGCTCAGGAACTCGGCGCGCGCGATCTCGGTGTTGCTCATCCCCCGCGCGGCCAGGTGGAAGATCTCGCGCTCGCGGTCGGTGAGGGTCGCGAAGGCGGGCGGGGTCTCGCGTCCGCTGCCCGCCGCTCCGAAGTGCTCGAAGAGCTCGCGGGTCGCGGAGGCGGCGACCACGGCGGTCCCCGCGTGCACGGTGCGGACGGAGGCGAGGAGGAAGCCGGGCTCCGTGTCCTTCAGGAGGAAGCCGCTCGCACCCGCCCGGATGGCGCGCGCGGCGGCCTCGTCGAGGTCGAAGGTGGTCAGCACGAGGATGCGCGGAGGCTCGACCCGCCGCTCCTGCGCGTCCGCGAGGATCCGCCGGGTCGACTCGATCCCGTCGACGCCCGGCATCCGGATGTCCATCAGCACGACGTCGGGGGCCAGCCGCGCGACCAGCTCCGCGCCCTCCGCCCCGTCCGAGGCCTCGCCGACCACCTCGAGGTCGGGCTGCGAGCCGAGCAGCATGCGGATGCCGGCGCGGAAGAGGGCCTGGTCGTCGACGAGGACGAGGCGGATGGTGTCGGTCATGCGGGGCTGCCTCCGGAGGCGAGGGGTGGGGCGGTGCGGGCGAGGGACGGGGAGGAGGGCAGGCGCGCGTCGACGACGAAGTCGTCCCCGACCGGGCCGGCGGCGAGCACTCCCCCGACGAGCGCGGCGCGCTCGCGCATGCCGACCAGTCCGTGGCCCTCGCCCGGCAGGGAGTCGCGCTCGACGTCGGCGCACCGGGCGTTGCGCACGGTCAGGGCGAGCTCGCCGCCGTCCTGGCGCAGGGCGATGTCGAGCGGCGAGCCCGGGCGGCCGTGGCGGAGAGCGTTCGTGGTCGCCTCCTGGGCGATGCGGTACAGGGCCAGACCGACGGCGCGCGGCACCGCCTCCAGGTCGACGGCGAGCTCGGCGCGGACGGGGGCTCCGGCTCCGCCCACGCTGTCGAGGAGGGTCGGCAGGTCGCGCGCGCCGGGCTGCGGGCCGTCGCTCTGCGAGTGCCGCAGCTGGGCGAGGAGCACGCGCACGTCGCCGAGGGCGTCCCGGGCGACGGAGGAGATGGTCAGCAGCGCGGCGTCGGTCTGCTCGGGGCTGGTGGCGCCGAGGTAGCGCGCGCCGTCCGCCTGCGCGATCACGACGGCGAGGGAGTGGGCGACGACGTCGTGCATGTCGCGGGCGATCCGGTTGCGCTCCTCCACGGTGTCGAGCTCGCGCTGCGCCCGGGCGCGCTCCTGCTCGGCCTGCGCGCGCAGGGTCTGGCCCTCACGCGCCCGGCGGACCGAGCGGGAGAGCAGTCCGATGGTCCAGGAGAGGCCGAGCGTCGCGAGGATCCCGCCGAAGGTGGCTCCGGCCGACAGGAGGCCGTCGTAGGCGCTCGCGACGAGGTCGAAGACGAGGACGAGGTAGACGACGGCGACCACAGCGCCGAGGACGGCCGACACCGCGCCCGCGATCCGCACCCGCCGCGACTCCGACGCGCCGGCGCCGAAGAGGACGGCCAGGATGGCCAGATCCGCGGGTCCGGGAGCGAGGCTCGCGCTCATCTGCAGGGCGGCGCCGGCCCAGGCGATCGAGAGGGCGAGGACCGGGGACCGCCGGTGCAGCACCAGCGCGACCGCGACCACGCCCGCGACCAGCAGCTGCATCGCGCCGTCCACCCCGGCGAACGGGAGGCCGGCGACGAGGAGGAGCACCAGCGCCTGACCACCGGCGACCCCCACCGCGAAGGGGTCCTGCGGACCGGCGACCCGGTTCAGCAGCGCGTCGATCCGATCGCCCGCGAGGACCGGCGCCCGCAGCGCGTTGAGGTACACGAGGACCTTCGCCGCACCGAGCACGGAGGCGACCGCGAGGGCGACCAGGGCGAGGACCACGAACTCCACGCGCGCCGGGAGCCCGGACGGATCGAGCGGGCCGGAGAGGCCGAGCGCGACGGTGACGCCGCCGATCCCGGCGAGGATCAGGCCGCCCGCGAGCGCCAGGGCACGGGTCCAGGGGCCCACCCGGCGGGTCGTCTGCCAGAGGACGACCAGGCCGACGAGCACCCCGTCGACGGGGACGCCGCCGAGCAGGACGCCTCCGTCGGCGAGCGCGCCGACCGCGACGAGCGAGGGGGCGAGCGCGGGCAGGAATCCCGCGACCGCGAGGGCCAGCGCGAGCACGAGACCGCCGGCGATCCGCTCGGTCGGAGTGACCCCGGTGAGCCCGAGCAGCAGGTGGAGGGCGGCGAGCAGCGCCCCGGCGATCGGCAGGGCCGCCGGTCGGTCGAGGAGGGCGCGCATGAGGACCACGCTACGGGTCCGCGCGCCCGGGGGCGTCGTCCTGGAGGGTGACCGCGGTCGTCCTCCGGCGTCAGAAGCCCAGGCGCCCCAGCAGCTTCGGGTCGCGCTGCCACTCCTTGGCGACCTTCACCCGGATGGAGAGGAACACGCGGCGGCCCAGCAGGCGCTCGATCTGCTCGCGGGAGACGGCTCCCACCTCGCGCAGGCGCTGGCCGCCCTTGCCGATGATGATGCCCTTCTGGCTGTCGCGCTCCACGAAGACGTTGGCGTAGATGTCGATCAGCGAGCCGTCCTCGCGCTCGACCATGTCGTCGAGCGTTACGGCGAGGGAGTGCGGCAGCTCGTCCGAGACGCCCTCGAGGGCGGCCTCGCGGATGAACTCGGCGATCCGCGAGGACAGGTCCTCGTCGGTCACCGCCTCCTCCGGGTAGAGGGCGGGCGAGACCGGCATCAGGCGCAGGAGCTCGACGGCCAGGACGTCCAGCTGCTCCTCGGTCACGGCCGAGATCGGCACGATCGTGTCCCACTCGCGCAGCTCCGAGACGGCGAGCAGCTGCTTCGCCACGGACTTCTTCGAGGAGAGGTCGACCTTCGAGACGATCGCGACCTTCCGGGCGCGCGGGAAGGAGTCGAGCTGCTCGTTGATGAAGCGGTCTCCCGGGCCGATCGGCTCGTCCGCGGGGAACAGCATCCCGATGACGTCGACGTCGCCGAGGGTCGAGGTGACGAGCGAGTTCAGCCGCTCTCCGAGGAGCGTGCGCGGCCGGTGGATGCCGGGGGTGTCGACGACGATCAGCTGGCCGTCGGTGCGGTGCACCACGCCGCGGATAGCGCGCCGCGTGGTCTGGGGCTTCGAGCTCGTGATGGCGATCTTCTCGCCGACGAGGGCGTTCGTGAGCGTCGACTTGCCCACGTTCGGGCGGCCGACGAAGGACACGAAGCCCGCCCGGTAGGGAGCGGCGGCGGGAGTGGTGTCGGTCATCGTGCGTCCTCGTGCTGATCGCCCGTGGCTCCGCGGGTGGGAGCCGTGCTCGGGCTGGGGGTGGTGGTGCCGCCGTCCGCGATGATCGCGACGGGGCCGGTGCCGGGCTCGCCGGCGGTGTCCAGATCGGGATCGCGGCGGACGATCACCGTGGAGATGGTCCCACGGCGCGGGTCCGCCTGCTCGGCCTCGAGCAGCACTCCGCCGATCCGCGCCGTCGCGCCGCGCTCGGGGAGGCGCCCGTAGGCCTTGGTCAGCAGTCCGCCGACCGAGTCGACGTCGTCGTCCTCGAGGTCGAGCTCGAACAGCTCGCCGAGCTCGTCCACCGGCAGGCGCGCCGAGACGCGGTAGACCCCGGGCGCCGTCTCCTCGAAGAGGTCGACCTCGCGGTCGTACTCGTCGGAGATGTCGCCGACGAGCTCCTCGATCAGGTCCTCCAGCGTCACCAGGCCCGCGATGCCGCCGTACTCGTCGACCACCATCGCGAGGTGGTTGGACTCGAGCTGCATCTGGCGGAGCAGCTCGTCGGCCTTCTTCGACTCGGGCACGAACAGCGCGGGGCGCGCGAGATCGGCGACCGTGTCGTCGTCGTCCGGCCGCTCGTAGGTGTGCCGGGCCACGTCGCGCAGGTAGAGCACGCCGAGGACGTCGTCGACGCCGTCGCCGATGACGGGGAGCCGGGAGATGCCGCGGCTCAGCAGGAGCCCCATGCCGGCGCCGACGGAGGAGGTCGCCTCGATCGTCACCATGTCGGTGCGGGGCACCATCACCTCGCGGACGAAGGTGTCGTTGAACTCGAAGATCGAGTGGATCAGCTCGCGGTCGTCCTGCTCGAGCACGTCCTGCTCGGTCGCCTCGTCGACCATGCTGAGCAGCTGCTCCTCGGAGGAGAACCCCGCCGAGCGCCCGGTCCCCGGCGTCACCCGGTTGCCGAGGGCCACGAGCCCGTGCGCGACCGGACCCAGCGCGAGACGGAGCACGTGCACGAGTGAGGCGCTGGTGGACAGGACCGCACGCGCGTTCGCGCGCCCGACGCTGCGGGGGCTGGAGCCGACCAGGACGAACGAGACCGCCGCCATGATCAGGACCGCCAGCAGGAGCGCGAGCCAGAGCTGCGGGACCTCGACGACCAGCACCGTGGTGACGAACACCGCGGCCGTCGTCTCGGCCGCGATCCGCGAGAAGTTGACGACGTTGACGTGGGCGCTCATGTCGCCCGCGATCGCGCGGAGAGCGCGGGCGCTGCGGGAGTGCTGGGCCATGTCGAGCAGGTCGCTGCGCGAGAGGACGCCGAGTGCGGCGTCGGTCGCGGCGAACCAGCCGCCGACGGCGACGAGCGCGAGGGCGGCGATGAGGAGCTGGAGAGTGGGCACGGCGCGCTCTAGCGGCGTCGCTCGCTGATGTGGAAGCCGACCAGGATGTCGCGCTGGATGCCGAACATCTCGCGCTCCTCCTCCGGCTCGGCGTGATCGAAGCCGAGCAGGTGCAGGAGCCCGTGGGCGGTCAGCAGCTGCAGCTCGTCGAGCACGGAGTGGCCGGCCGACTCGGCCTGGGACTGCGCGACCTGCGGGCAGAGCACGATGTCACCGAGGAGCCCCGCGGGGGTCTGCTCGTCCTCGGTCCCGGGACGCAGCTCGTCCATCGGGAAGCTGAGCACGTCGGTCGGTCCCGGCTCGTCCATCCACTGCACGTGCAGCTGCTCCATCGCGCCCTCGTCGACCAGCACGATCGCGAGCTCGGCGTCGGGGTGCACGTGGAGCGAGTCGAGCGCGTAGCCGGCGAGGCGCAGCAGGGCGGCCTCGTCGACGGGGACGCTCGACTCGTTGTTGATCTCGATGCTCACGGGGGCGGGTCTTCCTTCGGTTCGGGA